>JBKCGZ010000179.1:0-23314 GCA_046303115.1 Bacteroidota bacterium
AAAATGAAGTGTATACGTAGAGTTATACTTTTTTATTTTAGGATTTGCGATTTGACGATTTGATGATAATAACCGATCAGTTAGGAAGAAAAGTACATTTAAATTCGCCAGCGAAAAGAATTGTTTCGTTGGTGCCGTCTCAAACAGAATTACTTTTTGATTTAGAATTAGATGCAGAAGTTATTGGCATCACTAAATTCTGTATTCATCCTGAAAATTGGCTTCAAGAAAAAACAATTGTTGGAGGCACAAAGAATTTTCATATTGATAAAATCAAAGCACTACAACCTGATTTAATCATTGCCAACAAAGAAGAAAACACCAAAGAACTTATTGAAGAATTAGCACTCGATTATCCCGTTTATATTAGCGATGTAAACAATATCGAAGATGCTTTGCAAATGATTGCGGATGTTGGAAGTTTAATAGGAAAATCATCAATAGCAGAAGCGCTAATTTCTGATATAAAGAATTCCAGAAATGATTTATCCTCAATAAATCAAACAAAAAAATCTTGCTATTATTTCATTTGGAAAAACCCTTGGCTAACAGTAGGCGGCGATACATTCATCAACACCATGATCGATGAAGCAGGCTTTGTTTCGCTTTCAAAAAACCAAACACGGTATCCTGAAATCGACCTTGATAACATTGATAAACATCCCGACTTTTTGTTGTTATCAAGTGAGCCCTACCCTTTCAAACAAGAGGATGCATACTTCCTTCAAACAAAGTTCCCGTCATCCAAAATTTTATTCGTTGATGGTACTTATTTTTCCTGGTATGGATCGAGGATGAAATACACTTTCCAATATCTGGCGAACTTACAAAAATCAAGTGCGTCTAATTGATTGATTAATTACCTTTGTAATTCAATCTAAATAGCTTGAAATCAATCCGCATTTGCTTAACCATTTTATTACTTGCTTTATCATTGCAAGGCTACTCCCAAAAAGTGGGATTAGTACTAAGTGGTGGTGGTGCAAGAGGGTTTGCACAGATTGGTGTTTTAAGGGCCTTAGAAGAAAATAAAATTCCGATTGACTACATTACTGGCGTTTCATCAGGAGCACTGATAGGCTGCTATTACGCAACTGGAACATCACCATCGCAATTAGAGCGATTAGTCACACAGAAAATATTTGCCAAGCGCGCAGAAGGACAATTCGACGAAGACAACTTGTATTCCTTTCTAAAAAATCCTGTTGATGCAAGCTGGATAGAAATTAAATTAATCAGCGACTCCATTTTCAAAACGCAGTTACCAAGCAACGTAGTTAATGCCGCAGAAATTGATTTTGCTTTGATGGAAAACCTTTCGATTCCAATTGCTCGCGCAGAAAATAATTTTGATAGTTTAATTGTCCCATTCCGTTGTATTGCTTCTGACATCACTGCAAAAAGACCGATCGTATATAAATCAGGCGACCTGTCATTTGCAGTTCGTGCCTCTATGTCGTTTCCATTTTATTACGCTCCACTATTAGATCAAAACAACAATATCTATGATGGAGGTATTTATAATAATTTCCCAACGGATATTTTACAAACAGAATTTAATCCTGATTTAATTATTGGAGTTAACACAGCAGATACAATTGACCGACCAAGCGAGGTTAATTTTTTAAGTCAGCTAAAATCGATGATTCAGCGCTCCACGAATTACTCGATGAATCGCGAGCAAGATATTATCATCACGCCGAATGTTTCTGGCATTGGATTATTTTCTTTCGATGATATTAGAACAGCCATCGATAGCGGCTATGCAATGGGGTTACGAATGATTCCTTTAATCAAATCACGTATTGGCAACAGAGAAGCTGACACTATTCTGCTTGCAGAAAAACGCAGACAATTTAGTTTCTCTTATAAAGATTTATTAATTGACTCTATTGCCGTTACTGGTGTAAATACTAAGCAAGCCGATTACATTGTCAAAACTATAAATCCAAAAGGAGAGTTAATTACTTCTGATGAATTAAAACAAAAATGGTTTCGATTAGTAGCAGATGAAAACCAACGCTATTTATTTCCTAGCTTAAAGTACAATCCGAAATCAGGACATTTTATTTTATGCGTAGACGTTCGAAAAAACAAAGGCATATCATTAAACTTTGGTGGTAACGTTTCATCGCGACCAATCAATACAGCTTTTATTTCGGCACAAAAAAACTATTGGGATAAATATAGTTTAAGAACTTTCGCGAGTATTTATTTTGGGAAGTTATACAGCAGCGGACATATTAGAAGTCGATTAGATGTACCTGGAACAATTCCGTTTTATATTGAGCCATCAGTGACATTAAACCAGTGGGATTTTTATAAGAGTAGCTCTGCTTTCTTTGAAGATATTAAACCATCCTATTTAGTTCAGTACGATGAATCTTTTCAAATCAAATTAGGAACACCACTAACAAATAAACTTAAAGTAGAAGGTGGTGCCAATATTTTTGAGGCAAAAGATAAGTACTACCTTACAAGAGATTTCACACAAACGGACACAAGCGACTTAACAGATTTCAAAGGCAATAGCTACTTTTTAGATCTTGAGCAGAACACATTAAACAGAAAGATGTATGCTACTACAGGATCAGGATTGTTTGCTCGATTACGTTACATCAAAGGTGATGAAAAAACATTTCCTGGTTCGACAGGAATCCTTCGTGATACGACAACCTATAGCCATGAGTGGTTTCAGCTAAATGTAAAATATGAAACCTACTTTAACAGCTTAAGAAGATTTAAGTGGGGAGTGTTTGGTGAGCTAATGTTAAGTGGACAACCATTTTTCTCTAACTATCGAGCAACTGTGTTAGCAGCGCCTGCATTTAATCCTATTGCCGACATGCAAACACAATTTCAAGAAACATATAGAGCGCATAACTTCCTTGGTATTGGAGTAAAAAATATCATTAGCATCAATGATAATTTTGATGTCCGTTTAGAAGGTTATGCTTTTCAACCTTTCAGAGAAATTTTACAAGAAGAAGATTTCAAATCGAGATACGGAGATAATTTTGGCAAGCGCTATTTCGTAGCCACTTTCAATACGATTTATAAAAGTCCGATTGGGCCCGTGAGCTTAGCTTTTAACTACTACGACAAACGTGATAACCCAGTGGGGATTATTTTCCACATCGGATACATCATCTTTAACAGAAAGGCGATTTACTAAATTATTCTACCTCTTTGTTTCGCTCTTTACTTCGGAAATAAATTGTAATAGGCACACCACTGAAATCAAAATTTTCACGCATTTTATTTTCAATAAATCGTTTGTATGATTCATTGATATACTGCGGTAAATTACAGAAGAAAACAAATGTTGGTGCTTGTCCTGGTAACTGCGTAATGTACTTAATACTGATGGCCTTCCCTTTTGTAGCAGGTGGCGGATAGTTATGTACATAAGGTAACATCACCTTATTTAATTTTGAAGTAGCAACTTTAGCTGTTTTATTTTTGAATACTTGCAAGGCAGTTTCAAGTGCTTTAAAGACACGTTGCTTATTGGTTACAGAGGTAAAAATGATAGGCACATCTTCAAACGGACTTAACTTATCCTTTATTTTCTTTTCGAAATCACGCATGGTATTGGTTTCTTTTTCTACCAAGTCCCACTTATTAACTAAAATGACAACGCCTTTTCTATTACGTTCACACAAACGGAAAATATTCATATCCTGAACACCTAATCCATTATTAGTAGCATCTAGCATCATCAAACAAACATCAGCTTCTTCAATCGCTCTAACGGAGCGCATTACCGAATAAAACTCAATATCTTCTTTAACTACTTTTTTCTTTCTTAATCCAGCAGTATCAATTAATAAAAAATCAAAACCGAAACTTTGATAACGCGTGTATAATGTATCACGAGTTGTTCCTGCGATTGACGTAACGATAGCTCGCTCTACTCCTATCAGCGTATTCAACAAAGATGACTTTCCAACGTTAGGCTGACCAATAATTGCAATACGTGGTAACTCAGGATCAATCACATCTTCTGGATCAAACACAGCTACCATATCATCTAACAATTCTCCTGTACCACTTCCACTCATCGCAGAGATAGGATACACATCACCCATTCCTAATGCGTAGAACTCTCCTACCTCATTAATACGTTTTGAATTATCTACTTTATTAGTGACAAGGAAAATTTTCTTATTACAACGACGCAGCATATTCGCTACTTCTTTGTCCATATCCGTTAATCCATCTGCCACATCAACAACAAATAAAATCACGTTGGCCTCATCGATAGCTAACGCCACCTGCTTACGAATTTCACCTTCGAAAATATCATCTGAACCAGTGATGTATCCACCAGTATCAATAACAGAAAAAGTTCTTCCTATCCACTCGGCCTTACCGTAATGTCGATCGCGCGTAACACCTGCTGTTTCATCAACAATTGCTTTACGTGACTCAGTAAGTCGGTTAAACAATGTCGACTTTCCCACATTCGGGCGACCAACAATCGCAACAATATTTGCCATATTCTAAAATTATATTTCGTAGCCGAATCGCTTCAGCATATTATCATTATCTCTCCAATCATCAGCCACCTTGACCGTAAGTTCAATAAAGACTTGCTTCTCTAAAACCGTCTCTAATTTTTTACGCGACTCCATTCCTAATTTTTTAATCGCCTTCCCTTGATGTCCGATTAAAATTGCTTTCTGCGTTTCACGCGCGCAATAAATCACTACCGAAATACGATCAATCGTTTCATCTTCTTTGTAAGATGTTACAACTACTTCAACAGAATAAGGAATCTCCTGCTGGTATAAACTCAAGATTCGTTCACGCACAATTTCCGCTGTAAAGAATCGCATATTACGATCGCTCACTGCCTCATCCTTATCAAAATAAGCGGGGCCTTCGGGAATATCTTTTAAAAGTTCAGTTACTATATTATCAACTGAAAAATTATGCAATGCTGAAATTGGAAGTATTACTTTCGGCTTTAAGGTTTCTCTCCAAAACTCAACTGCTTCTTCAACAACTTGTTGTTCTGCAGTATCAATTTTATTAATGATGACATAAAGAGGAACAGAAAGAACCGTTAGTTTAACCTTTAACTCTTCATCAATTTTTCGGTCATTCACCTCCGTTACATACACCACAACATCCGCATCTGTAAACGTTTCTTCTACAGCCGCCAGCATTTTATGATGTAACTTATAAGCAGGCTTCATGATACCAGGAGTATCCGAAAACACAATCTGGTAGTGCTCATCATTCAAGATGCCCTTGATACGGTGACGGGTAGTTTGAGCCTTTGGATTAACCATCGACAACTCCTGACCCAGTAACGCATTCATTAGCGTACTTTTACCCACATTGGGCTTCCCAACAATATTTACAAAACCTGATTGATGCATTTGTGTGCAAAGATACCGATTTTATTGGTAACGAATGACAAAAGCTCTCGCTCAAAAGAGATTCACTAAGCCAAAGTGGATTTTTGCATCTTTAAATGACAGTGGCTCATCCTGCAAACTACCAACGGCATAGGTAAATGAAAAGATACCAGCCTTCGTCTCGAAATTAATTCCCGTACCCAATCCGTAAGGATGATCACTAAAAAGAACTGTTTTCGATTTATCCTTATAAAAGGCCTGATTAAAAAACACGAACAAGAAAGAGTTTTGTTCAAGCAACAATCGATACTCTATCTTCCCTATCAACAAGGAAGAAGCTGAAAAACTTGTTTCGTTAAATCCTCTCAAAGTTTTTAGTCCACCAAAACGAATCAACTCATTAGCAAAATATTTTTCTCCTTGAATATGTGATGCCGCTGTGCCAACATTTAACACACTTGATTTACCTAAAGGAAAATAATAATCCGCATTTAAATCAAACCGGTATTGATTCGATTTCAAATTAAGTGAATCATACCAAACATCTGGAAATTTAACATTCTTTTTAATGGTACGTTGACCAGCAGTTCCAGTGATGTTAATATCATAACCATTTGTCGGATTAAAACGATAATCTAAATTTTGCCATTGTAGTCCTAATCCGTAGTTAATCAATTGCACATCGGCTACATCAGGGAGCGTAATTTGATTTTGATAAGGCTCAACAGAAATTAAATTGTTTGTTTTTTTACCTGCAAATACTTTCACAGAATTATTTCCATTGACTAAATATTGAATTCCTAATTGTCTATTTACTTCAAACCAAAGCGTATCTTTTTTAAACAAAGAAAACTCTCCTTCTAATCCGAATGGCAAATCGAAAATAAAAGGATAGTTAATTTTAATTTTTAAATCTTGTGTTCGAGGCTGTGGATTATTCCAATTAAAATCGATGAGCTCTGCACGACCAAATACATTCATCAATTTAATTTTAACATCGCCGGTCAAATATACCTTTCTTGATTTAGCATTATCAGATTGAAATCCAACAATTCCATTAAGCATACTCGCCTTTTTATTTTGCAAATAAAAAACAGGATGATAAGTACTGTCACTATATTCGATTTCATACGGACGTACTTCAGAGACAAAAGGAATTTCTTTAATTCTGAATGTCCACTTGCTTAACTTACTCTCATTAAAAATATCCCCCTTTGTAACATCAAGGTAGTTCAAGAAATAGTTTTGATTTAGTTTAGCACTACCTTTTATCAAAACAGTATCGAGCAGATAACTTGGGCCCTTATCAAAAAGCAAATCAGCACTAAAATCTGAGGAGTCGTTATTAAGTTGAATATTTTCTAATCGTGCTAACGCAAATGGATATCCGTTATTACAACCCCACTTCACCAAAGCGTTCATCAACTGAGTATAGTAGTCAGGAGTAAAGATTGCTTTATCCGTTCGATAGCCCAGATTACTCAACAAATCCTGTTCGTCTTTTTTGATATTGATAGATGAAAAAGTGTATTGTTTTCCGAGCGACCAATAGACAATAATTTCAGCAGTAGTATAAGATACACTATCGTAAGAGGCGGTTAAAAATCCTCGTGATTTTAATTCTGCTTCAATCGTTTTAAGTGCAGGCATTAATGTAAGTGAATCTAACTTCGACTTATTAATTTTCTTTTCAAAAGTTAAGAGAAGTTCTGATTGCTGATTGTTTTTTGAATTGAATCGTATAGGCGGATTAGAAAAATTATTAGCATATGATGCCAATGTTGCTCCAATCAAAACAAAGAGAACAACATATCGAACTATAACAAACCAATTTCTATTTTTCATTCCTTACAAACGCCAATCGATAGGTGAAATATTGTTTTTTACAAGGTACTCATTTGCTTTTGAGAAATGAGCACAGCCACTAAATCCTGTTCGCGCTAATGGCGAAGGATGAGCAGCTTCAAGTACCAAATGCTTGCTGCGATCAACAGAAGAAGCTTTTTGCTTGGCATAATTACCCCAAAGCATAAACACCACATGTTCACGATTTTCGGAAATTGATTTTATCACAGCATCAGTAAATTTCTCCCAGCCTTTATTCTGATGTGATCCAGCCTGATTTTCACGGACCGTGAGTGTAGCATTTAACAGCAATACACCTTGTTTTGTCCAAGGCGATAAATCACCATGCTGCGGAATTTCAATTCCCAAATCACGATTCAATTCTTTGAAAATATTTTTAAGGGATGGTGGTATGCGAACGCCAGGCGCAACCGAGAAACAAAGTCCGTTGGCCTGCCCTATTCCATGATAAGGATCCTGACCGATTATCACCACTTTTACTTGATAAAAAGGTGTATTTTCGAAAGCTGCAAAAATCTGCTTGCCAGGCGGATAAATTATTTCATTATTAGCCTTTTCTACTCTTAAAAACTGCACAAGTTCGTTGAAATAGGATTCTCCCCACTCATTACCAATTTGCCTCTTCCAGCTCTCTTCTATAGTCACATGTAAACCATCCATTTTATCAGTAGCGGCATCAAGCATTATAAACAATTTATCGTGCGAAAAATAATTAAAACCATTCTCCGTTCGAGAGATAAAAATACTTACTTTGTGCTGATTAATCATATTACCGGTAAAAACATGCAAAAATTAATTTTAATCTGTGGATTTATTTTAACTGTAACCTGCCTTGTTTCTTGCAAATCGCGTGAGAAATGCCCTGCTTACGGACAACAAAATACTACAAACACGACTCAACGCCCTGCTTAATTAGAGCAGTATTTAATTACGACATAGTTGACAATGCAATCGGAAAATAACAAACCGATCGTACTAGAGCTTCTTGAAAAAGGAGATATAGAGCGTCTTGAGGAACAATTAGAAAATTGGTTGCCTCAGGAATTAGCGGAACTATGTTCTGAACTTTCATCGACCGAGCAAGCTGTTATTTTTAATGTTATTGATCGTGAGCAAGCGTATCAAACATTTGAAGAACTCGACTTCAGTATACAGGTTGATTTATTAGACGAGTTAAGAGCGCGTCAAGTGCAGCTTATCTTGAATGATATGTCGCCTGATAATCGTACAGCATTTTTAGAAGAGCTGGAACCAGAGCGATTAAATAAACTACTTAAGTTATTGACGCAAAAAGAGCGTCGTGTTGCTTTATCACTTTTAGGATATCCTGAAGATTCGATTGGACGTTTGATGACTCCCGATTATGTGGCGGTCAATCAAGAGTGGACCGTAAGACAAATTATTAATTACATCCGTAGTAATGGAGAGAACTCCGAAACTTTAGATGTAATTTACATCGTTGATGAAAAGGGGTATCTCGTAGATGATATTCGAATTGGTGATTTACTCTTAGCGGAGGATGATATACAGGTAAAGGAAATTTTAGATGGTAAATACATCTCCTTACTGGTAACTGATGATGAAGAGGTGGCTGTCAAAGTATTTAAAAAATCAAATCGAGTTGCCTTGCCAGTTACCAATGCTGGAGGATTATTATTAGGAATTATCACCGTTGATGATATCTTAGAATTAGCACAGGAAGAAGACACAGAAGATATTCAGAAGATTGGTGCGGTAGAAGCACTCGAAGAGCCCTATATGGATGTAGGCCTGACGCAGATGTTACGTAAGCGGGCACCGTGGCTAATCATTCTCTTTATCGGAGAAATGTTTACAGCATCAGCGATGTCGTTTTTCGAAAATGAAATTGACAAAGCAGTTGTATTAGCTTTATTCATCCCATTGATTGTAAGTAGTGGTGGTAATAGTGGATCACAAGCATCAACGCTAATTATACGTGCACTGGCACTTGGTGAGATTACGGTAATGGATTGGTGGAGAATTATGCGCAAAGAAATTGTAACTGGATTATACCTTGGGTTAATATTAGGCTTTATTGGATTTGCTCGTGTTACGACTTGGCATTTTTTCACTGATATCTATGGTCCTTATTGGATGTTGATTGCATTTACCATTGGCTTCGCTGTATTTGGCGTAGTACTTTGGGGAACCATTATGGGGTCAATGATGCCCTTGTTTTTAAAGAAGCTTGGACTCGACCCTGCAACATCATCGGCACCTTTTATCGCAACCATGGTAGATGTAACAGGACTAGTCATTTACTTCTCATTCGCATCAATGCTGCTTAAAGGAACTTTATTGTAATGAAAAAGCCTGTAGTACTTTTAATCGATACACTACATCCATCATTTATTGATACTCTTACCCAACATGGCGTTGATTATGTTGAAGGCTATCATATGACAAAGGAGGAAATTCTTTCCCAACAAGAAAATTATAACGGGATGGCTATCCGTAGTCGCTTTAAACTTGATGAAGCATTTTTAAATACCCTTACAAATACAGTTGTAATTGGTCGCGCTGGAGCTGGCATGGAAAACATCGATGCCAATGCAGCAGCGAATAATAATATTACATTAGTAAATGCTCCCGAAGGAAATAAAGATGCTGTTGGAGAGCATGCGATTGGAATGTTACTCGCTTTAAACAATCATTTGATTCGCGTGAATCAAGAAGTGCGTAACGGCATCTGGAAACGTGAAGAAAATCGTGGAGTTGAAATTCAGGGAAAAACAATTGCGGTGATTGGCTTTGGTAATATGGGCAAAGCATTTGCAAAAAAACTGCAAGGCTTTGAAGTAAATATTATCGTTTACGATCCGTATATTACCATTAGCAAAAACGAGTTTCCATATGCGACACAAGTAAGCTTAGAAGAAGTTTTTAGTCAAGCAGACATCATTAGTTTACATGTACCACTTACAGAGGAGACGAATCAAATGGTTAATGAATCGTTTTTTAATTCTTTCAAGAAAGAGATTACGCTCATTAATACAGCAAGAGGAAAAGTCGTTAATACGCAAGCGTTAGTAAATGCAATGGAAGCTGGAAATGTAAAATATGCTGCTTTAGATGTATTAGAATACGAAAGTGTTTCTTTTGAAAATCTCGATGCATCAAAACTCCCAGAAGCATTTCAGTATTTAATAAAATCGGAAAGGGTTTTATTATCCCCTCATATTGCAGGGTGGACATTAGAATCCAATGTCAAAATTGCAACAACGATGGCCAATAAAATGATTGCTGTTTTTAAAGAAAGAGATTTACTTTAATCCGTTGGGTTGAAAAATTAATTTACCTGTTTTATTCTTTACAATATCCTCGCGATTCATTTTCATTTTTCGATAACTACCATTCAAGTACATTAAAGCTTGATCATCGTACCAATGACTCATTAAATTGCCTGACTGTCCGTTAGGCAACACTGTTTTTGCATTTTCAATATTCGAAAAATCTATCACATTACGCATTGCAGGACCAAACAAAGAAGAATGGATTTTATCTTTTGATAAAATAAATCCAGATTGATTAATTACTTCAGGTCCGCCTGATGCAGGAAAAGGTCCCACATTAAATACCCAATTAAATGGCTTTACTTTCCCAACAGCATGTTTCAATTCCAACTCGTGAACGCGTCCCCATTCCCAACTATTAAATTTAGAACCTAATTCCATTATTAGTTCTTTCACCGTTTCATTGAAAGCCTTATCTAAAATTTTATTTCTACTTTCTACTACATCTTTCGTATTTACATTATTCCACCATACCGAATTTTCATTATTGATAAAAGCTAAATAAGAATTTTTGGAAACGTGTGTCATAAAATAAGCATCGAGCTTTTCTTTTCCTAACTCATCACCCATTGCTTCATAAAAAACGTGATACAATAGTTTATAATAAATAGTTGGCTCGATGTCATGCAATCCGTGGCTCCCATCCCAACGAATTAATCTACGTGCAACATCCTGATAAATTTTATTTTGGTTTTTTACATTTTCTGAAATTCCATCAACTAAAACTCTAGCAACATTAGGAGTTACAGGTGAAACATCATCAAATGCCATTAATTGAAAATCATCAATTAAAAAACTGTTTTTCTCAGACAATAATTTATTGATTCGTATATATCGATCATAAGGAGTATAATATCCAGGATATAAACTACCATCAGACATTGTATCAATTTGTTGATTGGCTGTTATAATTATTCCACTCGATGGATTTTCAATTTTCGGATGATCTTCAAACTTATAGTAGCTTGTTATGCTAGTATCGCTCCAACCCTCTTGCAACAATACCGGATCGACACCTTGTTTACGTTTAATTAATTTACCAGCATGCCAAAGGGCGATGTTGTTGTCCGTATCAGCGTAAGAAACATTCAATCCTGGAGAAATAATTTGTGCCACGGCATTCTTAACTTCAGTCATTGAAGTTGAATGATTCATTTGATAAGTCAATTGCAACAAATTACTTGGAAACTTTAAGTGCGTCCATGATGCAGCAACCAAATATCCAGAGGCATCTTTTAATTCAGGCATTGCATCATTCATAATTGGTCCGTGACGGCTATTCTTCAACGTTACTTTAACATCATTTTCTCCTTTTACCTTGATGATTTCTGTTCTAACCTTAAACGACTCAACTACATTTCCAGCTAAATAAGCTGATGAATCATTGGCAAATATTTTCTCCTCGTAAAAATCCAAATCATCATTCTCAAGCATCGTTAAGCCCCAGGTCAACTTACGATTATGTCCCGTTGCAGCGAATGGCCATCCAGCTAAGTAATCACCATAAAAACTACAACCAGGGTAATCTATATGCGCTTCATACCAAACACCTGGCTGACCATAGGCAATATGCGTATCATTCTCAAACAAAGGCTTTCCTGATTTTGTCTTCGATCCACTTACGACCCAGGAATTACTTCCTGTAAATGGAGCAACCGGAATTTTATTAAAAATTTCATCAATCGTATTAAATGCATGAGTAGAACTTAACTGCGGTGATGCGTGGTTATTTGATATATTCTTCGAGGTATTAAAATTCGTTATCAAGTCGCCATAATACTCCTTACCTAACTTAGAATTTATATAGGTCATGAGGGGATCTGTTTTAAATGCCATTGCAAAATTAAACGACATAAACTCCATACTTAAGTACAAATCAACCTGCGAAAATTCATTCTTAGGAATACCCAGCATTGTAAACTCAATGGGTGTTTGTCCATTGCGAATAAATGCATTCAATCCCTTTAAATAAGCATTTGCTGATTTTTGATAAGCACTTTTATTCTCATTCAAATACATTTTCTGCGATAGCGCAGCATGTTGCTTTAATCCCAGTGTACGAAAAAACAAATCGACCTTCACTAAATCTTTCCCAAAAACTTCAGCCAACGTTCCAGATGCTACACGACGTACCATTTCCATTTGAAACAAACGATCTTGCGCATGCGCATATCCTAATGCATAATACGCATCCTCTTCTGTAGAAGCGTAGATATGTGGTACTCCATAAAAATCATAAATCACCTCCACTGGCGCAGTCAACCCCTTTAAAGTTACTGCACCATCATATTGTGGTTTTTGCGACGCAAAAAATATGTAAACAGATATTACAAGTAAAAATATGATTCCTAAAATCCAAAAAAGTATTTTCCTGAAAAGCTTCATGTAAAATTTTATTTCAATTATTTAATAATGCGCTCTACTATCTTACCTTGATTCGTTTGAATAACACAATTGTAAATTCCAGATGCAATTCCTTCGAGATTTAACGTGATTTTCAATTCCTCATCAGACTTTTGTCCAGTTGTAGAAGTAACAACTCTTCCCTGAATATCTAACAACTGAATATCATATGCACCTTTATAATCGCCCAACCAATTAATATTTGCAAAATCATTTGCAGGGTTAGGACTAATACTTACCTGCTGACTTACCATTACATTTTCTGATACACCTTGTGGAGCAGAGATAATGAAATTCTTGTTGCAGATATCAAAGAAAATATTGTTGGTAGGCTTCACCATAATTCTTGCAGTTGTTGTTGTCAGGTTAGGCATCGTTACCGAACATGTACCATTATTAGGAACTCCTGATGCTAGCGTTATCGGGTAGGTGAAACCACCATCCGTACTCAAAGTGATATCAACATTAGTTGCACTGATAGGAGCTAAGTTGGTTCCTGATACATCCCAGGTTACTGTCTGCTGACTCAATGCAGGCCATGTAACTAATACATTTGGATTCGTTACAAGAAATGGTGTTGTAGTATTAACAACATTAAGCGTTAAAAAGTTCGGATCATAAGTAACACCACCACCGCCAACTTTGTTATCACGAACTGTCAGACGAAACTTAATAGAACGTGCATAAGTTGGTAATTTCTCTCCTAACGGATTAGCATTATTAGAAATGATGTAATTAATTCGTGGAATAATTCGCGTAGGACTTAATGATGCAGGTAATGAACGGAACAATGGCGCATTTAAAGTTGGAGTTGATGGAGCGCCAGCTGGACCTAAATCATATTGCTCCCATGAATAAGTTAACGTATCACCATCAGGATCATTAGCAGCACCTGTTAACATAAACGGAGTAGAGATTGGAATACTAACGTTACTGCCTATACTCGTAATTACTGGAGCGTTGTTTCCCGTTGCAGTTTGCACAGGACAACTATTACCTGTGCTAATGGTTGTGTAATTTACAATTTCATCAAAACTTGCTGTATGAAAAAATGCATCACTATTACTTGCGATATCCTGCGGAGAACAAATTCCTGCGTAAGCCATAATTGTAGATCCACTTCCTGGCTCGTATGCTGTACTTGAATTTCCATTGCCAGAGCATGAGCCTGTATTACCATTAAAGGTGTGATTCCCTCCGTACTGATGTCCCATTTCATGCGCTACATAATCGATGTCATAAGGATCGCCAACAGGTGAAGGAGAACCTGTAACTCCGCGAGCTTTACTTCCACCACAAACAACGCCTAAGCCTGCAATACCTCCACCGCCAGTGCTAAATACATGACCAATATCGTAGTTAGCAGAACCAATATAATTAGTAACTGTAGTTTGATTCTGACCTAACATCGTACCTCCATTATTGTTAGTATAAGGGTCAGTATTTGCATTCAAGAAAATTAAAGTATCAGTATTAGCAATCAAAATTAAACGTACATCAACTTCTCTTTCATAAACACCAGTTACACGATTCACACTTGTAACCATTGCTGATAATGTTGCTGGTTTTGTCCCACCAAAAAATGCTGCGTACTCACCTGTACATGCTAATGCTAAACGATATGTTCTTAAAGTACCTGCAATACTACGAGCTGTTTGTTGTTGACTTCCACGCAATTCAACATCATGCGCAATTTCATTTGCCCTTTGAACATTCTCATCAGATTGAGGATTAAATGAACAAAAACCTCCATCATATTTATTAATTGCATTTACCTTGAAATAACATTGGTAAGCATTTGTAGTACTACGATTATATGGATCAATAAAAAAAGTTTTATCACCATCCAATACCATTGCATGAAATCCCAAATAGGTTACATCTAATCGTCCGCATGCCGCAGGATTTTTTATTCCTTGAATCAAGTAAGTTTTGATTTCAGGATAACGTACCGCTAAACCATTTTCCATGACTGGTGACGCATACACAGCAAACTCTTGCTGATTCCCATCAGGAGTTGGTAAATGCAATTTCAATCCAGCTACACCACTTCTCTCCATTGGAGCAGTAGCTAAATAATTTTTTATTCCAGAAAAATCTAGTGTTAAATATTCAGCACGATTGGTTTTAATATCTGCAACTCCGAATTGCGAATTAAAACTTTCTTTGGATGCATTTGCCCAGAATGGAACATTGGATGCAAACGAAGTTAGAACGGCAATTAAATAAATAATGGATGTAAGGATTAACTTTTTCATAGAATTGTTTTGGATTGAACAAATCTAATAATAATTGCTTAAAATTTTTGTAGGAAAATAATGAATGAACCAATGTTTATTATACATTTGTCAACACACTGGGGTGCCCAAAGGGCTGAGATTATACCCATCGAACCTGAAGTGGCTAGTACCACCGTAGGAAGTGCGATGACGAAGCTTTTGACACCCTTTTATACTATTCGTCACTATGAAAAAAACTTTCTGTGTATCTTTATTATTCATCGCATTCGCGATTAACTCAAATGCACAAGCAATCAAAGGTTCAATCCTTGAAAAAATCACCAAAACACCTGTTGTAGGTGCTATAGTAAGTCTGAAAACAGACACCAGCAGCCAAGTATTAGGTTCATCTACAACTAATGAATTTGGCAAGTACTCGCTTCCCAATAAAATTTCTAAAGGCTTTATAGAAGTAAAGTGTATAGGATATAAATCGGTTTATTATCCTTTCGATTTAGTGAGCAATCCGAGTCCAATAATTTTGTTAGATTATACTCCTTATAATTTAGAAGATGTTGTAATTAATGCTTATTGGTATAAAAACTATTCGCCTATCACGCATTCTACTATTACAAAAGAAGAACTGCAAAAAACGAATCTTGGACAAGATGTTCCTTATGTAATTCAAGACTTACCTTCAGTAGTTGTTACCAGTGATGCCGGGACAGGAATTGGTTACACAGGAATTCGTATTCGAGGAAGTGACCCCACCAGAATCAATGTATCTGTTAATGGAATTCCTATCAATGATGCAGAATCACAGGCGATGTATTGGGTAAATATGCCGGATATTGTTTCTTCTACAGAAAATATTCAAGTGCAAAGAGGGGTTGGCTCTTCTGTAAATGGTGCGGGGTCTTTCGGAGGAAGTATTAATCTAACAAGTAAAAATTTATCTATTACTCCTTTCGCAAAAAGCGAATGTTCTGTCGGATCTTTCAACACAATTAAGAATAATATTTCTTTTGGAAGCGGAACATTACACGAACACTTTGCTTTTGAAGGGCGTTTATCAAGAATAAAAAGCGATGGATACATTGATCGAGGAAGTTCAGACTTAAAATCATACTTTGTTTCTGGATCTTATACGAGTCATCATTTTTCATCTCGCATCAATGTGTTTTCTGGAAAAGAAATTACTTACCAAAGTTGGAATGGAGTGCCTGAATCAAGAGTGAATGGAGATGTGGCAGGTATGAATGATTTTATTATTCGCAATGGACTAGATGCAACTGACGCCGCTAACTTATTAAATAGCGGAAGAAATTATAATTACTTCACTTATGCAAATCAAGTAGACAATTACCAACAAGATCATTATCAGTTTTTAAATACGATTCGATTTAATTATAAAACGTCGTTGGATGTTAACCTTCATTATACAAAAGGGAAAGGCTTTTACGAAGAATATCAAAAAGACCAAAGCTTATCAAGTTATGGAATCGCTGATGTCGTTTTAAATTCAGATACGATTACATCTTCTAATCTGATTCGTCAAAAATGGTTAGACAATGATTTTTATGGAACTACTTATAATCTAAGGAAGGTAATTTCAGAAAATGCAAAACTGACAATCGGTGGAGGCTGGAATAATTATATCGGTGGACACTTCGGAACAGTCGTTTGGGCGCAATATGCAAGCAACTCTGAAATCAATCAGAAATATTATAACAATTCAGCTCGTAAAAGTGATTGGAACAATTATGCGCGATTAGAGAATTTCTTCTTCAAGAGCAAAGTCAATACATTTATCGATGTACAATATCGTATAGTGAATTATTTCTTTGATGGATTAAATGATGATGGCTCGACAAAACCTGATAATGCAAATTTAAATTTCGTTAACCCAAAAGCCGGAATAAGCTATGCCATCAATTCGAAGAGTAGCGTTTTTGCAAGTATTGGAATTACCCACCAAGAGCCTAACCGTGACGACTATACGAAATCGACCGCTAAAAGCAGACCACAGGCGGAACAACTGACTGATCTTGAATTAAACTATCGTTATACCAATAAAAAATTCTTCGGACAAGTAACATTATACAACATGAGTTATTCCAATCAGCTAGTACTGACAGGTGCTGTTAACGATGTTGGAAATTACTCACGTAGCAATGTAGCTGAAAGTTACCGTCGTGGAGTTGAGTTACAAACTAAATGGCTCCCGAATGACAAAGTTAGTTTAGGAATGAACTTGACATTAAGTGAAAATAAAATCAAGGAGTTTGTTGAATACACCGATAAATACGAAGCAGATTATAACTATGTAGGTCAATCGAAAATTATATTTAACAATACCAATATCGCCTTCTCTCCTACCATTATTGGCAATGCGAATTTCACTTATAACTTCAACGAGCATTTATCAGCTTCTATAATCGAACGTTATATCGACAAACAATATCTCGATAATACAACAAATGAAAGTCGTGTAATAAAAGCCTACATGGTTACCGATGCACGATTAAGCTATAAGGGCACAACCAGCTGGTGTAAAGAAATTGGATTTAATGTGTTGTTGAATAATATTGGAAGCGCGATGTACTCTTCTAACGGCTACACCTATGGGTACAATGTGGCTGGAAGTAGAACACAGGAAAATTTCTACTATCCGCAAGCACCATTCAATGCATTAGGACAAATTAGTTTGTTGTTTTAGAAGCTTGAATTGCTTTCGCTAAGATTACAAATTGCTCCCACGATAATGCCTCAGCGCGTAAATTCAAAAAAGGAATTACGCTAATATCCTCAGGCAACAAAGGACGAAGTGCGTTTCGAAGTGTTTTACGACGTTGGTTAAATCCTGTTTTAACAATCATCTTGAAATAGGATTCTTCAATGCCTAATTCCTGACGATCATTACGGACCATTCGTAATACACCCGATTTTACCTTTGGTGGCGGATTGAATTTATTTTCATCAACAGAGAATAAATATTCGATTTCATACCAAGGCTGCAACAGCACACTTAAAATACCATAGTCTTTATTCCCAGGTCCTGAAGCAATACGTTGTGCTACTTCCTTCTGAAACATACCTACCATCGCAGGAATATGATTCTTGTTTTCAAGCACTGCGAAAAGAATTTGCGTAGAAATATTATATGGAAAATTTCCAACGAGGTAAAAAGGCTGAGGGAAAATTGATTTCAAATTCAACTGTAAAAAATCGCCTTCAATAATTTTATTTTTAAACTCCGGATAATGCTGTCCTAGATAAACAACACTTTCCTTATCTAACTCAACAGCACTTAAATTTAAATCGGAGCGATTTAATAAAAACTTTGTCAAGACACCCATCCCTGGACCAATCTCCAAAGTATCCATTTTAGTATCCGACTTCGGTAAGGCCTCAGCGATAGCTTCAGCAATAGTATCATCATTTAAGAAATGTTGACCGAAACTCTTCTTGGCTCTAACCGAATCGTGCTGTATCATTATTTAACAACTTCTAATAATGTTCTGAAAGCAACGAACTTCCCTGAAAACTTTTGTAAAGCATCCGCTTGTAATCCTGGTGCAAACTCTTCTTTGTAGCGCTCATACATGGCCATATTCTGCGCACGGTATTGAATCGCATAAGTAATCCCACCTGACTTCTCATCACCTATCAAACGTAAAATAGAATAGCTCTCAAACATTCCAGTATTCAATACATCTGGAATATGTGTATCTATCATCCAATTTAACCAATCTTCAGCAACGTCTTGATCAACGTTAACCGTTACATTATAAATAATCATAGGGAAAGAATTATTGGGTAAAGGTAAAAAATAGTTTTAGAGTTTATCACCTCTTAAACTACGAAAATGCTTTCTGGCATCAACTACAAATAAACTTCCTGGATACTTCGATAAAAATGCTTCAAAAAGTGTCTTTGCTTTTTCCTTATCATTCAGTTGATCTTCGTACAAACATGCCAGTTGATACATCGCATCATCTCCTAAAACATCATCTGGAAATTTATCTACTACATCTTGTAAAAGTGTAGCTGCCATTGAATAATTCCCTTGCATCCGATAAATACTTGCCTTCTTAAACAACACTTCATCCGTTAACGAATGATCAGGAAAATCTTTCAATAAGGAATCTAATGTAATCAAAGCCAAACTATCTTTATTCTGAAAATCGAGTAAATCCGCACGCGAATACATCAACAATGCATCTGTCGTTGTATCCATGTTAGTGTTATCAGTAATAATCAAACCGAGTTGCAATGCATCATTTGAAATCAGCTGACTAGTAGCAGCCTTTAATACTTTTAATTGATCCTTCGCCCAATCAAATTCTCCGAGGTAATAAGACAATCGTGCGTTTCTAAATTTTGCTTCACGACCGATTGCATCATTCTTAAAATCCTTATCCACTTGACCGTAAATCAACGCAGCATCCCACACTTGTCCATCAAAAACATAAATATCACCAAGCTCTAATTTACAATCTGCCTGAAACTGGCGACTAACATTTGGCAAGGTGATCACCTCTTCCAATAAACTTATCGCTCCTTGCGTATCGTGAATGTAAAATGCTTTTAAATGGGCGTAGGATTGTATCAAAGTTGCAGTCGCTGCCGACTTACCCAAATCAGAAATTGCAGTTTGATAATCTAAATCTAACTTCATTAATTCCGCAGGAGTAAATCCGCCATTCGTTATGATTTTATTATTAACTGAATTGATTAATTCAATACGTGCATTGATATAATTCATGCTCTCCTTCCCTTTCTCCAAAACAGTTTGGAAGCAATTAATGGCTGTTTCATACTCACCATTACTCGCGCAAGCACGTCCGAGAATAATCAATCGATCACCATCTTCACCTAAACGTTTATCGAGTGACTTCGCTTGAATGAATGCTGATTCAAAATCTTTTTCTTGTAAAAAGAGCCAGTATAACAATTCACTAAAAGTAGATGTATTCGGATTTTTCTGAATCTTGCGCAACAAAACCTGACGCAATTGATCAGCTAAATTCCCACTTAAATCATTGATGATTTTTGATTGCAACAACGTTTGAACGCTTGGCATATAAGCAGCATTGAATTCTATTGCATCCACATATTCATTTAACATTTCGGTAGCCTTGCCATCTTGCGCATAGGCATCAGCAAGCTCAAACGAAAATGGGTACGTTCCTTTTAAAATTTTCCTTCCTTGTAAATAAGTCTGCTGCGAAAACTTAAATAATTGTCTCTGATTAAAAGCATTTCCCGTTTGAATAATTTGATTAACATCATTCGGTAAATTCTTTACGACATCAGCATAGGCTTTATCAGCTTTTAGGCTATCACCCATTAATTCGTATAGAGAACCAAGCTCAATACGTAAACTTATATCACCAGGAAATCTCTTCTGTTGTTTCTTGATTAACTTCTCTGCACCTTCAAAATCTTTTAGCTCTTGAAAACATTTCAAATAATTACCAAATGCACCATACGGATCTTGCTGATAATATTTCTCGTAGTAAACAATTGCTTTATCAAACTCGCCTGTATTAAAATACTGATTGGCCAACTCGGCGTTGGATTGCTGCGCGAATACCGATGATGTACCTGCAACAAGAAAAACAAATAAAAGTATTTTAATTTTTTTCAGCATTATTTAATCCATTCAAATCCTGTGTAAGGAACTAATGCCTTCGGAATTCTAATCCCTTCTGGCGTTTGATTATTCTCAAGCATTGCTGCTACTATACGAGGTAACGCTAATGCACTACCGTTTAGTGTATGCGCTAACTGAGGCTTATTACTTCCTTCGCGATAACGTAACTTCAATCGATTTGATTGAAACGTTTCGAAGTTTGAAACAGAACTTACCTCTAACCAACGTTGTTGCGCTGCAGACCATACTTCCATATCATACGTTAACGCAGAAGCGAAACTCATATCACCACCACATAGACGAAGCGTACGGAAAGGCAATTCTAATTCATGTAATAAGCTCGCAACATACTCTTTCATCTCTTCCAAAATAGCATAGCTTGTATCAGGATGTGCTACCTGAACAATCTCCACTTTATCGAACTGATGCAAACGATTCAAACCACGTACATGCGCACCGTAAGAACCTGCTTCACGACGGAAACAAGGAGTGTACGCAGTGTATTTAATTGGCAATGATTCTGCCTTTACAATCTCATCTCTGAAAATATTTGTTACTGGAACCTCAGCCGTTGGAATCAGATAAAATCCATCCATCGTAACATGATACATCTGCCCTTCTTTATCAGGCAACTGACCCGTTCCATATCCTGAATCAGCATTAATTAAAATCGGAGGTTGCACTTCGTAGTAACCTGCTTTGTCTGCACGATCTAAAAAGAAATTGATCAACGCACGTTGCAGCTTTGCCCCTTGTCCTTTATAAACTGGAAAACCTGCACCTGTAATTTTATTTCCTAATTCGAAATCGATGATATCATATTTAGTCGTCAGCTCCCAATGAGGAACAGCAGTATCAGGCAGCACAGGAAGTGTTTGCGTACTTTGATAAACTACTTCATTCTCCTCTGGCGTTTTACCTGCGGGCACCGAAGTATGAGGCATATTTGGAAGCGTAACTAAAATATCATTGATAGCTACTTCTGCATTCGCTACTTCTTCTTCCAGAATTTTACTGCGTTCTTTTAGCTGTGTGCTCTTCGATTTAAGTTCATCAGCGCCTTCTTTATTCCCCGACTTAAATAACTCTCCAATTTGTTTAGCAATCGCATTTTGCTCTGCTAACAATCCTTCTAGCTCCGTCTGTTTTTTTCGTTTATCGACATCAAGCGAAAGTACCTTATCGAGCGTTGAAGCTGCATCAATATTTTTGATAGCCAAACGTTCTAATACAAAATCTTTCTTCTCACGAATAACGTTCAATTGCAACATAATCTCACGAATATTAATTTAGTGCTACAAATGTAACCGATTTACATCTATTTTAGCAGCCGTAGTACGAAGCAAATCGAAAAACGTTTACCTTTAGGAATACCGACATGGAAGAATACAGAAAAAAATGCTGTTTAGCCCTTCTGCTCGATGAAAAATCGGAGTCGGAAGCAATTCTTCATGCGCTCGCTGATTCTCCCTATCAAACTATCATTTGGAAGAGCAATTCCACTGCTAATCCCGATGAAATGCTACTTCCCGAAGGTCCAATGCCTGAAGTCTTAAATACGGTTTTTGAAGATGGATTTTCAAGAGGATTTCGCAAAGTAGTTATCCTTAAGCCTGTACTTACGCCAACTCCAACTCTCCTCGACGAGGCTTTTTTTAGTCTGAAATTAATCGAGTGCTGCATTGGTCTAAATGATACTGGCGACTTCTACCTTTTAGGAATGAATGATTTCCGTCCGGAGATTTTAGCTTTTATTCCCCCGGAGGATAGTTTAATTGGAAAGAAGATTATTCGAAGAATTGGGGATCAGAAATTAGCTTTGTATAAAACTCCGACTTTGAAGGTTGAATAACTTAAAATATTGTACTCTAGCCGTACAGTCCCTAAAGTGAAATACTTTAGGGCAGGCTCCTACTTTTTTCTCGCCTTCGCCCTTCGAGGCCCTCAGGGACCGAAGGCATTTCCAACATAGAAATTTACTAATAACAAAACGGCCTCAATTTATTCGATTTTTGATACAGAAAAAATTTAGTTAAACATGTTTGCAGGATTTAAAAATCTAAAAACTCATCCAAAAATTAAAAAAACTGCTAACTCCAAGGGGGGACAGCAGCCCCACCCCGCGAACAAAATTAGCCGACAGAAAAATATTAGTCGATTTTTAAGCCTTTACCAACGTTTATTATTTGCATCCATACCTTTCATCAAAAATTAGTCTTGTAAAAAACTCATCCCAAAAATTAAAAAAACTACTAACTCCAAGGGGGGGCAGCAGCCCCACCCCGCGATAAAATTAACCATCAGGAAACTATTATTCGGTTTTTAAACGCTTACAGTCGTTTACAAACGATTAATCACAACCAATTAATTATCTATAAATTTCGCTTACTTTTGCATCTTCAAAACACCAAAATATATCATGTTAGAATTGCTAAAGAAATTTGAAGAAAAGAAACCGGAAATCATTTTCGAGTGGAACGATGC
>JBKCGZ010000180.1:0-4175 GCA_046303115.1 Bacteroidota bacterium
GACCTCCCTAAATCCCTCCAAAGGAGGGACTTTTGTTCGTTACACCTCCTCTTCTAGCTAGACTTCGCTAGGAGCGGCTGGGAGAGGTTTTTAATTTTGAGCGATGGAAATCTTCATTCTTCGCACTTCATCTTTTCATTTTCAAATTGTCTAATCTTCAAATTATCCAAGCACTACCGTGAATTTCAAGGTGGCACCCAATGCTTCAAATACTTTCAAAATTGTTTCGATGCGTGCATTCTTTACACTGTTTTCAATTTTTGAAATTTGTGCTTTCTGAACTCCAACTAATAGTCCTAATTCTTCTTGTGTCAGGTTGCGCTCCTGTCGTGCTTTTCTAATGGCCTCACCCAGTAAATCAACTCGCAGCTCATTTTCAAAAGCATCTCTCTTTTTTGTTCCTTTTTTCCCAATGTGCTTATCAATCATTGTATCGATTGATACGGTCTTGAATTTATTTGCCATAATTATTTTTGTTTTGCTTTATGTAAAAAATAGTCCCTTCTTATTTCTTCTGCTTTTTTGATTTCCTTAGTTGGTGTTTTTTGCGTCTTTTTTAGTAGGCCGTGAGTGGCAATAACTAATGTTTCAATACCATCAATTCTATCCCAGAAAGCAAACAGTCGAAAGACCTTTCCATTGTAAATTGTCCGAAATTCCCAAATAACTTCATTGAGCTTTTTGAATAGTTCATTGTCGTTGACAAATTGTGATTTCTTGACATTGTAATAAATTTTATCTCGTGATTTAACATCAAGTTTCTCTAAAAAATCTACTGCTTCTGGCAATAATTCAATTTCGAAATTTGGTTTCATTAATAACAGTTACAAATTTAAAGGTTTCCTTTTAAGGAAACAAGTTTTTATGATATAATTAGAATAAATGAATATTTCAATAGATTCATTATAGACAAAAGTATAATGAGCGAAAAGCAATTTCCAAGGAATAAACGTTTACTGTCGTTTATGTTTTTTTAATCGGAAAAATTGGTTGTATTCTTCATTAATTTCAGACCTCCCTATCCCTATAGCTATCGGGAGGGTGAGGAGCATCATAAATAGAAGTCCCTCCTTCGGAGGGATTTAGGGAGGTATATAACTTTTGGGCTAACTGATCGTAGACTCAGCGACCGGTCTTCAACATTACATTTTCAAATTAACACATTAGCACACTTTCAAATTAGTAATGTCCAATTCCTCAACATCATTTTCCCTTCGGGAGTCATGATGGATTCGGGGTGGAATTGCATGGCGTAGATGGAATGTTCTTTATGCTTTAAGACCATGATGCAATCTTGTTCATCGGTGGCGAGAATTTCTAAGCACGATGGAAATTTTTTTTCATCAGGAACCCAGCTATGATAACGACCCGTTTCGAATTTGCTATTGATACCTTTGAAAATTTCATCTTGTTTTACAATCGTGCATACGCGCACTACTCCGTGCAATACTTGATCGAGCTGACGTAATTGTCCGCCGAATGCTTCTGCAACAGCTTGATGTCCGAGGCAAATACCTAATATCGGTTTCTTACCTGCAAAGTGTTTGATGATTTCTAATGTTAATCCCGCTTCCGAAGGAATTCCTGGTCCGGGAGAAATGACCAGTGCATCATAAGAATTCAAATCACCAATAC
Organism: Bacteroidota bacterium; assembly: GCA_046303115.1. Taxonomy (GTDB): domain Bacteria; phylum Bacteroidota; class Bacteroidia; order AKYH767-A; family OLB10; genus CAINEC01. The sequence goes on from JBKCGZ010000180.1 coordinate 1,636, forward strand.
TAACCTGATCATTCAGAAAAACATCTACAACTCCATCGGTAATCTCTTCGAGGTAATGAACGAGATTGTAGGTAAAGGAATCGTAATTATCGATGATGGCTATTCTAGACATTGTTGCAAATGTATTAAAGTAGTTTCTAAGAATTCATCAAAGAATATAACTTTGCAAAAAACTACTATGAAAACCATCATCCATACTACCAACGCTCCTGCTCCTATCGGACCTTATTCGCAAGCTGTGAAGGCAGGCAATATGCTTTTTGTTTCAGGACAAATCGCCATTGTTCCAGCTACTGGCGAATTAGATTTATCTTCTATCGAGAATGAAACACATCAAGTCATGAAAAATATTGGAGCTGTTTTATCAGAAGCAGGTGCTGATTATTCCGACATTGTAAAGACCGGTATTTTCTTAAAAGATATGAATCAGTTTGCAGCCGTAAATGAAGTATACGGAAGTTATTTTAGCAGTGATTTTCCTGCACGCGAAACCGTTCAGGTGTCGAGATTACCGAAAGATGTGAATGTAGAAATCTCGGTAGTTGTTTTGCTAAAATAGTTTTCGATTTATTTTCCTGCGCAGATAAAACTGTATGTTGAAGTGTGCTTTTACAGCTCTACTTCAACATGACTTTTGGATTCCATCGAGTGATGGCCCATTTAGTTTGTTGCACAGGAGTAAGAAAGGTCCATGCTACAATTCGGCTTGATTTATTTCCTTGTGTCATAGCAATTGTTTTCACTTCAACAGCTTGTGCGTTATACAAGGCTTTATAAATATTTTCGAGATGCGCTTGTTTTGAAATTAATGTAGAAAACCAAAAGCAAGAATCCGCCATTAATTTGCTCTGCTCTATAATTCGCTTAACGAATTTTTCTTCACCTCCATCGCACCACAATTCCCTATTCTTTCCTCCGAAATTTCGAGCAATTTCTTTGATGGGTGTCCCACGCAAATTACTTACTTTACGAATATTCCCTGAGCGAGCTTCTTCAAACGAAGAATAGAAAGGAGGATTGCAAATTGTGAAATCGAATTGCTCATTTTCTTTTACAATCCCTTTAAAAATATTCGATGAGTTAGGTTGAAAACGCAATTCTACATTTCCTTTTACATCGCTATTGCTTTCAAGAATATCCTTTGCTGATTTAATCGACTCAGGTTCATTATCCGATCCAACAAACGACCATCCGTATTCTCTATTTCCAATCAACGGATAAATACAATTCGCTCCTACTCCAATATCAAATACTCGAATGCTATTCCCCGTGGGAATCTTTCCATTATTTCGCTCGGCTAATTGATCAGCCATGTAATGAAGGTAATCAGCACGACTTGGTATTGGAGGACATAAATAGCCTTCTGGCAAATTCCATTTATCGATTTTATAAAAGTGTTTTAACAATGCTTTATTCAGCATCATTACCGCATCGGGATTAAAAAAATCGATAGACACATCGTCATAAGGATTAATGATTACGTAAGGCGCTAATTCAGGACAACTCGCTACAAGCACTTTAAAATTATAACGTTCACGATGTTTATTGCGAGGATGTAAACCCGGTTTCTCTTTCGGATGCTCTTTCTTTTTTTGTAGTTTCTTCATTATAAATTTGTCCAGTTTTTAAACGCATTTTTTTGCGCTTCACTCGCATCTGTCATACTATTCATTTTAACTGTATCAAAATATCGCTGATCAGAAGAAACCAAATTAATTGACTTCATTTTCTTTTGAGAAAAAACGGTTAACTCAATATCGTTGAATAGTTGTAACAAATCATTTAAGTTGTTTTCTACTTTCCAACCATTCACCGCAGCTATTTCATCTTCCTTTGCAAGTCCGGCTAATTCAGCTAAACTTCCAGGATAAATAGATGTCACTTTGGTGACACCTTGTTCCTGAATTGTTTTGAATCCAAAGCAACGTTCCTGTGCATTCTTTGCAGGTATTCTGCTTACATAACAACCTACTTCGTGCAGTAATTCGTTCAGGAATGTTTCTGTATTTTTTGTTCCGTGAATGTAATCATCAAAAATAATTTTCACGCCTGCATCACTCATTTCAATAGCAAGATTTAAAATATCTTCCATTTGATAGCCACGATGATGTCCTGAGAAATCATCATACAACTTTTTAAATAATGTATCTAATGAATATTGATTTTTACTTGCGCGACGAAGGTATAAATCCAGCATCATCGCAATGATACTTCCTTCATCATAGATATTTGTTTTGCGATGTGGCGCACCAGGAACATATCCATCTAACCACGTATCGAAACTACTATTGGCTACGGAGTAACGAAAACGAGCATCGTTATCGAAATGTTTTTGCAAACGCACATTTACTTCATTAAACCAATCCTGCGTAGTAAAGAATCCGGAACGTGCTAAAAATAAATCGCCATAGTACGTTGTAAATCCTTCATACACCCAACCTAGTCGACTATAATTTTCTTGCGAGTAATCGTATTGCACAAAATCTTTCGGACGTAATGTTTTTACATTCCAAGTATGAAACAACTCATGCGATGCAACT
>JBKCGZ010000181.1:0-2258 GCA_046303115.1 Bacteroidota bacterium
ATTTTTAAGATATCAAGAAATCCTGTACAAAATACAGGAACTCCGACGGCAACCAATGGAGGTAACATCGGAATTTTCGTTAATGGAGTAGCGTTATTTGACTACCGTGATGGTGTCGCTTGGAATGCTACTTCCAATTCACTTTGTGGTGGACCAGGTAATCCTCCTTTTCCTGGTGGACCTGGAGCATCGATGGATTGGAACAGAGATGCTATTCGTGCAGAAAGAGCGGGGTTTGATTGTGCAAAAGGACATCCTGCAATGGGAAATTATCATCATCATCAAAATCCGAGTGCATTTAACCTTGATTTGAATGTAATTTCTACCATTTGTAATTTATATGCTGCTGATGGGTTATATGTGATTGACAGTACTACGCACTCTCCATTGATTGGCTATGCGTATGATGGATTTCCAATCTATGGTGCTTATGGATATCAAAATACGAATGGCACAGGTGGAATTGTAAGAATGAAATCTGGTTATCATTTACGTAACATCACTACACGAACAACGAGTCCGACAGGTGCAACAGTAACTGCTGGTCCTGTTGTAAGCACAACCTATCCCTTAGGTTATTTTAGGGAAGATTTCGAGTACATTGCTGCTCCTGGACAACAAGATGTATTAGATGTACACAATGGAAGATTTTGTGTGACACCGGAATATCCGAATGGCATCTATTGTTATTTCGCAACTGTTGATGCTAATTGGAATTCTGCATATCCGTATGTTGTTGGTCCTACTTTTTATGGAACAAAAACAGCTGTAAAAGTGACTTCGATTACAGAACCTGTTACCGTTTATACGCCATCTACATCAGGAATAAACGAAACTACTACCAATAATATTTCCTTTAACGCATACCCTAATCCTTCTTCTGAATTTATAGCGGTACAGTTTAGTGGATTATTAAAAGACGATATAACGGTAAGCCTATACGATTTAAACGGAAGATTACTTCAAACACAAACAGTTGTTGCTGGAAGCACGATTGGCTATTTTGATGTGAGAACTTTGTATGCGGGCGAATATATTTTGAAGTGCACGAATGATCAGTTTACGAGTCAGAAGAGAGTATCGATAGTTAAGTAGATAGCTTACAAGGCTAGGTTTAAACCCATCCTTGTATATGAAAACACTATTTTATCAGGGAAAGGTTTTAAACTTTTTTCCTTTTTAAAATAAATCAATGTTTTAAATTAATCAATTAGTAATATTGATATATGATAAAGAAACTATTTTCTTTTTTGCTATTTGTTAGCTTATCAATTAATGCTAACTCGCAAACTTTTGATCCTGTTTTAGCAAATGAACTTCAGAATAAAATAGATAGTATCAGGATTGCAAATAATATTAAAGGAATTTCTGTCAGTGTTGTTTATCCTGGGATGGGTACATGGAATGGTGTTAGTGGCGTATCACATATCGGCACTCCTATTACATCTGATATGTTATTTGGAATAGCAAGTAATACAAAACTATTTACAGGTGTACTTTTATTAAAATTAGCCGAAAGTAATTTTATTAGTCTGGATGATTCTTTATATGAGTATTTACCAACCTTTAATAATATTGATTCAACTATTACAATCAGACAATTACTTAATCATACTAGTGGATTAGATGATGTAACTAGTGTTCCAGGTTATCCTGATTCTATGCTAACAGACCCAAATCGTATTTTTACTGCAAGTGAACTTATAACATGGGCTGGTCCACCGCAATTTGCTGCAGGTACAAGTTGGAGTTACTGCAATACAAATTACCTTTTAGCAGGAATGATTGCAGAGAGTGTTACAGGAATAAGCTATAGTCAGTTATTAAGAGATAGCATTTTAACACCTCTACAATTAGACAGTACCTTCCTTGATGTTTATGAACCTATTTTATATCCTGTTGCGCAACCTTGGCAAGGAGGCTTTAACAATAATGCAATCCCAAGGACATCTGTTAATAGCGCAGCATGGGCAGCTGGTGCAATGTATTCTACTTCAGGTGAAATGGTTCAATGGTACAATGCACTCATGCATGGATTAGTATTAAATACAAATTCATTTAATGAAATGACCACATTTGTGGGATCAGGAAATTACGGAATAGGAATAGGTCAAGCAACAGTTATTGGAAGAACAGTTTGGACACATGGTGGATCGATATGGGGTGGTTATAGTTCAAATATGATGTATGACCCTTCAACAGGAATAATTATATGCGTTTTAATTAATCAATTCCCAGCACCAGCATTTCAAGTTTCA
>JBKCGZ010000182.1:0-9511 GCA_046303115.1 Bacteroidota bacterium
TTGAAACTGGAGGAACACGTTTTAGTAAACACATTCCAATGTCTTCATTAATTGCTGATGAATAAACAACAGTTCCATTTACAAAATATCTTCCATCAGGTAAAATACAAACTCCTTCTGCTTCATCATCAACACTTCCTGCTCCTATGCCTAAAGAGTAATATCCGTTCGTGTTGAATGTATTATCCATAACACCTGCAGCTGTTAAACGTGCAATGTAAAAGTTTAATCCTGCTCCTGTTGCCGTATTCGATCCAGCAAAAACAATTGCGTTATTAGAATCAATTTCTATATCACTTAATGTTGAGGCAGTACCGCCAACTAAAACCAACTTTCTTCCTATACCTGCAAAAGCTGTATCGTAAGAACCATCTTGATTTAAACGCACAATAGCGGCATTACTAGACGAAACACCTCCAACTACAATGCGATTAGAATCGTCTAATGTCAAATCAAACATATCAGAACTGCTTCCTACTGCTGTAAGTTGTAATTTCCCAGTTAGGTTAAATGAGGTGTCATAATTACCTGTGCTGTCAATTCTTATCAAATACATTTTACCTCCAGCGGTACCACCAATAATAATTTTTCCATCAGGTTGTACGCGTAACCCTCTACCAAACTCTGCCGTTGCTGTTGGATCATATAATTTTTTTCCGTCTGTATCAAACGTCGGATCTAGCTGTCCGTTAGTTGTTACTTTCACAACTGCAAAATCGTTGTTCAATGGCGTTCCTCCATTTCTTGTTGCACCTACAGCATAAATATTTCCCGCTGCATCAAAATCAAAAGCATTCACAATATCAGGCCATGTATTACTTCCAGTCATGTCGATAAACAATGATCCCGTACCATTAAAACTATTATCAATAATTCCAGCCGAATCTAATCGGCAAATAAATATATCATCTGAACCGCCCGGCCCTGTACCCGCATTAACAGCTACAAATCTTCCTTGATAATCTCTTTTGATTTTAGGAGTCATCCCTCCAATATATTGTTGTGGACCCATTGATACAGACGTTTTACCATTTGTACCAAAAGAGCTATCTATAGTTCCTGAAGGATAAAAACGGGCAAAACATAATTCGAAATTAGTGTTAGCGGTATTTCTACTTAAACCTACAATCACAATTTTGTTATCTTCTTGTGCAACACTTCCGAAGCTGCGGTCAATGTTATTGAAAAACGTAAATGTTTTTTTACCATTAGTTCCAAAGGCAGAATCAGGTACTAACGTTTGTGCATATGTACAAACTGTAGCTGTTAATGCAACAATAATTGTAAATAGTTTTTTCATTTTATTTGTTTTGATAGTTTAGTAGTTCGTCCATTGTTTGTGTGGTAACAGGATGATATCCCGCTCTCGCCTTTGCATAAATTTTAATCGCCATCTCTTTTCCCTCCTCTGTCTGAATCATCGTCTCATAAAGTGGTTTAACAAACTTTCTTCTTCCTACATGACAAAGGAAATCTTCCAATGCACTATAGCCTGCTTTATACTTCGTTGTTATTACCAACTTTAACCACTCACACTTTATTTCGCTATTATTTGAAGCTGTAAAATGAAATGCCTTATCCAAGTCTTCCATCTGAAGTAGTGTTGTATTACCTGGACAAGTTCTCAAGAAACTAATCCATTGATGCGTATTCCAGTTTTTGCTATCTATTTCACTCGCCTTCTTTGTTCCAGCCATAAATGCCTTTGCCGCATCTTCTGCAATTTGAATAGCGGGTGAAGTAACAACAGGACAATTAGCTGGTAATCCCGGTCCATATACCCACGCATCGATATTGATTTTTTCTGCTAAGACTTTATCATCTTTGATTAACTCTTTATTCAGATAATCCAAAAACATGGTTGTAGTTATACTCTGAAAAGCATGCTCCGCAAAATACTTTTTCAAGAAGTCGTCCCAACGTTTTCTTCCAACAGCTTCTTCAATTGCTGTTAAAAAGAATCTTCCTTTTTCATACGCAATATCACTCATTCCATCATCCGGATCACGACCCTTTAAATCAAGGAAAAGATGGGAGTCTTTATTAGTTGGCCCCATTTCTTTAATCGTATGTTCTAATTCTCCCTTGCTTAAAACGGTCAGCATATCAGCATACTCCTTCCCATAAATCTTCTCCATGATACGCGTTTCGAAGTAAACTGTAAATCCTTCGTTTAACCAGAAGTCATCCCATGTTGCATTAGTAACTAAATTACCACTCCAGCTATGCGCCAACTCATGCGCAACTAGCGCAACAAGAGAACGATCACCAGCGATAATGGTAGGAGTTGCAAAAGTCAATCGCGGATTTTCCATTCCTCCGAAAGGAAAACTAGGAGGTAACACCAATACATCATATCTACCCCAAGCATAAGGGCCATATAATTCCTCTGCGGCTGCAATCATCTTTGGCATATCTTCAAATTCATATGCCGCCTTTTCAATCGTTACCGGCTCCGCATACACACCACTGCGATGATCATATGAATGAAACTTTAAATTTCCTACAGCCAATGCCATCAAATAAGAAGGAACGGCTTGAGGCATTTTAAACGTATAGGCACCATCGTTATGAAGTGTTGTATCGTTCTCAGCACTCATCACCGCCATTAAATTTGCAGGGCAATGAATCTTTGCAGAATAAGTAAAGCGAATCCCGGGACTATCCTGTAAAGGAATCCATGTACGCGCTAACACTGCCTGACTTTGCGTAAACAAAAAAGGGAAATCGCCACCAGCAGTTTGTTCAGGAGTTAACCATTGTAACGCTGCAGCATCAGGAGATGTACTATATTTTACTTTAACCTTTTTAGTTGTTGGTTTAATAGCAATTGATAAATCGCTTCCAATAAATGGTTGTGATTTACCTAACGAATAGGAAGTTGCTTCGCCATCTGCCCATACCGAATCAATCGTTAAATCACGTGCATCTAAATGCAATTCGTTTGTTTTCCCATTTGTTTCAATAGAAAGTTCAGCGTATCCCGCTAATTGTTTTTTGTCGAAATCTACATTTAAATCGAGATGAAGATGTTTCACTACCGCCTCTTCTGGCTTGGCATAAGAATGAAAATCGTGTGCGCTCATAGGTTGCTCAGTTTTTTTTGCTTTTGTTGTACAGGACGATATCAAAAATAATCCTGACGCAATTATTGAAAGGGTTGATTTTAACATTGGATTGTTTACAGGTAAAGCGTAAAACTAAATAGAATCATCGAGTATTGACTTAAGTTCGCAGAAGATTTAATCAACATCATGACCTTTAATAAAAAAGTTTTCTTTTCCATCATCAAGCGTACTTTCCTAATAATGGGGGGAATGCTTTTGTTCATGATCATTTTTTCATTTACTACCGGACCATTTTATCTCTATTACTGGCTCGGAAAATCAAATAGTGAATACCAGTTTAAACCTAAAAACATCATTGTTTTAGGCGGCGCAGGATATCCAAGTGCCACCGCATTATTAAGAAGTTTTTACGCTTCAGAAATTTATACAAGAGATGGAAACTGCAATGTATATGTTTGTCAGCCATCAACCGCAGAAACGCCTGTTATAAACAGCGATGCTTATAAAATTTCAAAAGATTTAATCACAAGAGGAGTTGACAGCACAAAAATTTTTTTGGAAACAACTGGTAAAAATACCAGAGAAGAAGCATTGCAAATAGTGGCTATCAATCCTCAATTAAAAAACGAACCTTGTATTTTAGTGACTAGTCCTGAACACATGAAACGAGCAGTAGCCGTATTTAGAAAAGCAGGATTTAAAAATATTGGTGGAGAGCCCACCTTCGATTTATGTGGACCAGCAGATTTACTTTACAACGATAAAGAACTTGGGGGAAATAAATCTTTACCTGCTATCGGACATGAAACACAACTTCGTTATCAATTCTGGAATCATTTCATATATCAGATAATATGTTATCGTGAACTAATGGCTATTAGCTGGTATTGGTTAAAAGGTTGGATTTAATTTAATCCTGTTGTAAATTGCATTCAGAATATAATACAGTAACTTTGTCGCAAGAATGAAAAAAGGCTTATTGGTTATTTCTATAATAATGATCGTAATACAGGTTTCCTGTGTTAATGATAAGTATATTCCAGAAGTAGTAAATAATCGTTGCGACACTACTTATTATTCTAGAATTATCAAACCTATTATCGTTACGAATTGCACCATGAGTGGTTGTCATAATGGTCAGTCGAGCATTCCTAATTTTTTAAATTATTCCGAAGTAAAAGAAGAGGTAGAAGAAATTGAAGACGGAGAATCAGAATTTTTACATCGCATTAAAATCCCTTTGAATCATCCTGGTCATATGCCGGTAGGAGATATTTTGTCGCCAAGCGATATTCAGTTGATTGAAGAATGGATAAATAGGGGCTATGAAGGCTGTTAATAGAATTATGAGGACAAATAAGCTTTTCTTTTTGTTGCTATTTTGTCTATCGCAAAATTCATTTTTATTTGCTCAAGACGATATGCTCAAATTGTTAAATGAGCAGGATACATTAACGGGGAAAGAATTTATGAACCCCGCTTTTAAAACCACTCGTATTATCAATCTTCAAACAGCAGAAGTCATCAAGAAAAAAATGCTGGATATAAAAATTGCTCATCGTTTCAATGCAATCGGAACGTCGAGTAATGGAACTAGTTCGGTACATAATTTATGGGGCTTTGATGAATCAAGTGATATCAGGATTTCATTTGATTATGGATTAACTAAGAACTGGAATGTTGGATTTGCAAGGTCTAAATACCTAGAGAACTGGGAGCTGAATACTAAGTGGAAATTTGCTAGTCAAAGAAGAGACAATTCGATGCCCTTTTCAGCTTCTTTGTTTTGGGTTACTACTTATTCGAGCAAGAAAAGCCTGTATTATATATTCGATAACCCTTCAACAAGTACCGAGTTAAAGCGTCACTTTGCTTTCGCAAGTCAGTTGGTTTTATCGCGTAAATTTTCTGATCGATTGTCGTTCGAATTATCTCCTATTTATGTGCATCGCAATTTTGTAAACCTCGATGATAAAAACGAAGCCTTCGCCTTAGGTGCAGGAGGCCGCTTACGAATAACCAAACGAATGTCGCTCATTGCTGATTATGTATACAACTTCGGAGAATACAGAAAGATCAACAACAAAAACGGCATTTATAATCCGCTTGGTTTAGGATTAGAATTCGAAACGGGTGGACATGTTTTTTCTTTGATGTTTAGCAATGCATCTGCAATTAATGAGACGCAATTTGTGACTAACACTTACGATACCTGGACAAAGGGCGGGGTGCGATTTTGTTTTACAATTGCCCGTGGATTCGATCTTTCAAAAAAGAAGGTCGCTTCCAAATTATAATTGATTACTTATTGGTAGGTTTGTAAAATTATTCTCCCGAAATGCCACAATCAGTAGTCACCAATACGCTCAGCCAAGAACCTGCACAAGCGGATTCTAATTTGAACGACTCTACTGCATTTGCTTCACCATTTCAATTTACAGATTCACAGGACAGCGCTAATAATGCCATTGACAGCGCCGAGAATAAGTCGCTTAATGGCCCAGGGGTTTTTAAAAATCACCTCTTAAAGCCTGTTAATCCTAATGCACGTCCGTTAAACGATACCATAAGCGACTGGCTTACCATTTCGCTCATCGTAATGATGGTGTTCTTTACCTGGTTCCGTCTGTTTTACTATAAAATTTTCCGACAGCTGTTAACCTCTTATTTTAACATGGCGGCTAGTAATCAGATTGTACGTGATGAAAGTTATTTACTACAAAGGGCTTCACTTGTAATCAGCACAATTTCCTATCTGTTGGGCGGACTCTTTCTTTATCAAATAAGTGTATTGTACGATTGGCAAATTTACTGGCTTCAAAAAGGGCTCGTACGATTTGTTTTGTTTTCATTAATCATCGCGATTTCTTATTCTATAAAGATGATTTTGTTACGGGTTTTGAGTGTTGTTTTCAATCAGGAAAAAGCAGCTGGGGCTTATATTTTTAATTTATTCTTAATGATTATGATGGCGGGCCTTATTCTCTTCCCTGCCAATATCTTTTTAGCCTATTCCTCTGTCTCTGTTAAACATTTTGCAGCCATAGCTTCAACAGTGCTAATTGGGCTGATGTTTTTGTTCCGATTATCAAGGGCAATAAGAATATGGTTCTCTATCCCCCAATTCTCTTTTTTCTATTTGTTTTTGTACCTTTGCGCCTTCGAAGTTGCGCCCTTATTAGTTGTTTGGAAATTAAGCATCGGATAATACGCAGTCGAAAGCCTAAGGGGTTAGCCCCGATTGTGTACCAAATAAACAGTTAAGTAAAGTTGAAAGTAAAATCTATATTAGTTACACAACCGAAACCGGAAACCGATAAGTCGCCTTATTTTGACTTAGCAAAGAAGTATTCTTTGAAAATCGATTTTCGTGAGTTTATTCATGTGGAGGGAATCCAAGCGAAAGATTTTCGCAAGGACAAAATCAATATTACAGAACATACCGCTGTAATTCTTACGAGCCGTCATGCGGCAGATCACTTCTTCCGTATCTGTCAGGAAATGCGCGTGACCAACATGGAAGAGTTAAAATACTTCTGTATTTCTGAGTCAACGGCACATTATCTTCAAAAATATATTACTTACCGTAAGCGTAAAATTTTCTTCGGAAAACAAAACATTAACGACTTATTGGAAGTATTGAAGAAACATAAAAAAGAAAAGTTTTTAGTTCCATGCTCTGATATCGCGAAGCAAGAAATTGCAGATACGCTTCAAGCAAACAACTTCGATTTTACGAAAGCTACTATCTACAAAACAGTTTGCAGCGACTTAAGTGATCTTGCAGATGTAAAGTATGATATGTTGGTGTTCTTTAGTCCTGCAGGAATTACTTCTCTTTTCAAGAACTTCCCTGACTTCAAACAAAACACAACGTTGATTGCTGCTTTCGGACAAACAACTTCGCAAGCGGTGTTAGATGCTGGTCTTCGTTTAGATATTCAAGCGCCGATTCCTCAATCGCCATCGATGACGATGAGTATCGAAAATTATATTAAGAAAAATAAATAGCCTTGTTCATCCAACAAAGCAACGATTAATAACAAAGCCTTGACGAGATTGTCGGGGCTTTTGTATTTTTAACCCTCCAATGGAGCTTACTCACTCATCACATCCAGATTTTACTCTTCCTGCTTCCATGCGAATGAAAAGTAAGAAGTCGTTTGATTTACTTTTCGAAAAAGGGAAACGCCATTGGGTATCTCCGTTTGAAGCCATTGCTCTCGAAGTTCCTTTTGATGAAAGCAAACCCCTTCAAGTTGGATTTGTTGCGCCTAAGCGGAAATTGAAAAGGGCGCACCACCGTAATCGGATGAAACGCTTGATGCGCGAGAGCTTTCGTCTGAATAAGAACGAGCTCTTAAACACCTGTTTAATGCAGCGAAAAGGCTTAATGGTATTGTTCATTTCGCAGTGTAATTCCACCGTTGAATACCCAAAAACTCAAGAGAAAATAAAGTTACTTTTACAGCGTTTAACATTAGAACATGCGCAAACTGCCGGCTAAGCTGATGATTTTACTGATAAAGTTCTACAAAGGAGCTATATCGCCACACTTAGGTAAGGCCTGCCGTTATACACCCACCTGCTCACAATACGGAGTGGAGGCCATTACAAAACATGGCGCAATCAAAGGTGGCTGGCTCACGTTCAAAAGAATTTTATCTTGTAACCCTTGGGGCGGACATGGTTATGATCCGGTACCTGAAAAATAAGTATATTTAATCGATGAAGAATTTAATTCGAATTATAAAGCTTCCTGTTTTTGTTATCACAACCGTGATTATCTTTTTGTCTTTTAAAGTTGCGAACGATAATTATTTTGAGTTGAATAAAAACCTCGATGTATTTACTACCATCTTCCGTGAGCTATCTGTTTTTTATGTGGAGCCTATCAACTCCGAAGAAATGGTTACCGCTGGTATTGATGAGATGCTAGAAAGCCTTGATCCGTACACGACCTTCATTCCTGAAGAAGATGCTGATGATTATCGCTTCATGACAACAGGACAATATGGTGGTATCGGAGCGTTAATCGGACAAAGAAATAATCAAGTAGTAATTACTGATCCCTATGAAGGTTTTCCTGCGCAAAAATTTGGCTTAATGGCGGGAGATATTATTCGCACCATTGATGGTAAATCAACAAAAGGATTAGAGTACGATGATGTAAGTAAAATGTTGAAAGGAACACCTAACACAAATCTTACTATCGTCGTTGATCGTCCATCAGCAAACGGATTTGAAACAGTCAATAAAACAATTACTCGCGCAGAGATTCAAATTAAAAATGTTCCTTACTACGGAGTGATTGAAGGCAATGTTGGGTATATCCGTTTAAGTGGTTTCACAGACAACGCTGGACAAGAAGTGGAGAACGCGGTGAAGGATTTAATTCAGAAAAAGAAAGTATCAGGATTGATTCTGGATTTAAGAGGTAATCCAGGTGGATTGTTAAACGAAGCAGTAAATATTGTGAATGTATTTATTGATAAAGGTCAAGAAGTTGTTAGCACTCGTGGTAAGGTAAAAGACTGGGATAAAATTTATCGTACGACTAACAGTCCCGTAGATACGAAAACACCATTAGCCATTTTAGTAAACAGTGGCTCTGCCTCTGCAGCTGAAATTGTGAGTGGCTCTTTGCAGGATTTCGACAGAGGAATTGTAATTGGTCAGCGTACTTTCGGAAAAGGGTTGGTTCAAACAACTCGTCCGTTAGCCTATAACACACAATTAAAAGTAACAACTGCTAAATATTATATTCCGAGCGGAAGATGTATTCAGGCCCTTGACTATACACATCGTAATGCTGATGGTAGCGTGGGTAAAGTTCCTGATTCGTTAATGTCGGAGTTTAAAACCAAGGGTGGTAGAAAGGTGTATGATGGCGGTGGTGTTAATCCTGATTTTGTTACTTCTACGCTTACCTATAGCAGCATTGCACAAATTTTATCAGCTAAATATTTATTGTTTGATTATGCAACGCAATATAAAATCAAACATCCAACTATTGCTGATGCAAAATCGTTTCATCTAACGGATGCTGAATATGCTGATTTTATTTCCTGGTTAAGTAATAAAGAATATGATTACGAAACAGAAAGTGAAGCGAAGTTAGAAGCGCTAAAAGAAAAAGCTGTGAAGGAAAATTATTTTCAAAACATACAAGCGGAGTACAACGCAGTGAAATCGAAAATCAAAGGTGATAAATCGTCCGATTTAAAATTGCACGAAGAAGAAATTAAGTGGTTGCTTGAAAACGAAATCGTTTCTCGCTATTACTATCAGAATGGCCGTACAGAAAACAGTTTCTCTAGTGATCCAGAAATTAAAATGGCTATCAAAGCGCTTACTAATCCTACAGTGTTTTCAGCGGTTTATAATAGAACCTATAAAGAGTAACCTCTCTTGAATAATAAAATCATTTCATTGGGTAATAA
>JBKCGZ010000183.1:0-22480 GCA_046303115.1 Bacteroidota bacterium
AACTAAGTAATAATTGAAAAGATAATCCATAACAATGGCTAAACAAACTAAAGCTGTAAAGAAAAAAGTAGTAAAAGTTGAGGCTGCAGGAGAGGCGCATATCAGTGCTACTTTTAACAACATTATCATTAGCTTGACAAACACTTCTGGTCAGGTTATTTCATGGGCTTCTGCCGGAAAGATGGGCTTCAGAGGTTCTAAGAAAAACACACCATACGCTGCTCAGTTAGCTGCTGCAGATTGTTCTAAAGTTGCTTATGACTTAGGATTACGTAAGGTGAAGGTTTTCGTAAAGGGACCTGGTTCTGGTCGTGAGTCTGCGATTCGTACAATTCATACTTCAGGTATCGAAGTTACAGAGATCATGGATATCACTCCAATTCCTCACAACGGATGTCGTCCGCCTAAGAAGAGAAGAATCTAATCAATTTTAACCACTTAACGAGATAATAATTTACAATGGCAAGATATATTGGCCCCAAAACCAGGATTAGTAGAAAGTTCCGCGAGCCTATCTATGGACCGGATAAAAACTTTGACAAGCGCAGCTATCCTCCAGGACAACATGGACAAAATAAGAAACGTGCAAAGGTTTCTGAATATGCAGTTCAGTTGATGGAGAAGCAAAAAGTAAAATACATGTACGGAATTCTTGAGCGTCAGTTCGCTAAGATTTTTGATCGTGCATCAAGAATGGAAGGAATCACAGGTGAGAACCTATTGAAATTAATTGAGTCTCGTTTAGACAATGTTGTTTACCGTATGGGACTAGCACCAACTCGTTCTGCTGCACGTCAATTAGTAGGTCACCGTCACATAACTGTAAATGGTGAATTAGTAAATATTCCTTCTTACATTTTACGCGCTGGTGATGTTATCGGAGTTCGTGAGAAATCAAAATCTCTTTCTTCAATTTCAGAAGCGGTTGCGTCAAGAACAAACAAATATGCTTGGATTGAGTGGGATGGAAGTAAGATGGCTGCGAAGTTCTTAAACGCGCCTGCCCGTGAAGAGATTACTGAAAATATTAAAGAACAATTGATTGTCGAGTTATACTCTAAGTAATCTTGAAATCAGTTCTTACTTTAATCAAAAAATAATCAACCAAAAAAATAAATATAAAACCATGGCAATATTAGCCTTTCAACAACCAGACAAAGTGATTATGAATCATGCTACCGAAACTTTCGGTCAGTTTGAATTCCGTCCTTTGGAGCCTGGATACGGTATTACAGTTGGCAACTCATTGCGTAGAATATTATTAAGCTCTCTCGAAGGATATGCTATCACTTCTGTGAGATTAGGAGGAGTTGATCATGAGTTTTCTACGATCAAAGGTGTTATTGAAGATATGACGGAAATTATTTTGAACTTAAAGCAAGTTCGATTTAAGCGTCAGATTGAAGGAACAGATTCTGAAAAAGTTCATGTAACAGTTGGTGGAAAGGATACTTTCACTGCTGGTGATATTGCAAAGCATACTACTGCCTTTCAAGTGCTAAATCCTGAGTTCGTGATTTGCAACATGGAAACTAGTGTGAAGCTAGAGTTAGATATTACTATTGAAAAAGGCCGAGGTTATATTCCATCTGAAGAAAATAAAACTAGTACTGCTCCAATTGGAACAATTTTCTTAGATGCGATTTATACTCCAATTCGTAATGTAAAGTATTTTATCGAAAACTTCCGTGTTGAGCAGAAGACCGATTATGAAAAGTTAGTTCTTGAAATTACAACTGATGGTTCAATTCATCCCAAAGATGCATTGAAAGAAGCTGCTGAAATTCTTATTCATCACTTCATGTTGTTCTCTGATGAGAAGATTACATTAGAGTCTAAGCCTAAGCAACCAGCTGAAGAATTAGATGAGGCAACATTACATATGCGTCAGTTATTAAAAACTAAGTTAGTTGATATGGATTTAAGCGTTCGTGCATTAAATTGCTTGAAGGCTGCAGATGTTGATACACTTGGTGATTTAGTAAGTTATTCAAAAGCTGATTTATTAAAATTCAGAAACTTTGGTAAGAAGTCATTAACTGAATTAGAAGAATTAGTAAGAAGTAAAAATTTAAACTTTGGTATGAACGTATCGAAGTATATGTTAGATAAAGATTGATTAATTGTTTGTCAATCACAATAAGTTAAAAAATAAAGTAATTATATTATAAAATGCGTCACGGTAAGAAAAATAACCATTTGGGCCGTAAAGAAGGGCATCGCTACGCGTTGCTTAGTAACTTGGCTGTATCATTAATTACGCATAAGCGTATCTTTACAACAGTTGCAAAAGCAAAAGCGCTTCGTGTTTTTGTTGAGCCTCTTATCACTAAATCAAAGACAGATTCAACTCACTCTCGTCGTACGGTGTTTGCTGATTTGCAAAATAAAGAAGCAGTTTCTGAATTGTTTAGAACAGTAGCTACTAAGATTGCTGATCGTCCGGGTGGATATACTCGTATCATTAAAATTGGTAACCGACCAGGTGATGCTGCTGAAATGGCAATGATTGAGTTAGTAGATTTCAACGAAAATCTATTAAAAGATAAAGGTGCTAAGAAAGCTACTAAGACTCGTCGTCGTGGAGGTTATACTAAAAAAGCGACAGCAACTAAAGCTGATAACGCAGCTGAAGGAACGTCAATAGAAGAATAAGATTCTTATACATAACAGAAAAGTGGGTTATTGTTTATCAATGCCCACTTTTTTATTTTTTTCGATTTTTATAAGCATAAAAAAAAGTCCTGATTTAATCAGGACTTTTTATTTAATAGGTACTTGTATTATTTTACACGCTCAACGTAAGAGCCTGTGCGAGTATCGATTTTGATTTTCTCTCCTTCTCCAACAAATAAAGGCACATTGACAATTGCTCCGTTTTCTAAGGTAGCAGGCTTTAATGTGTTTGTTGCAGTATCGCCTTTCACACCCGGCTCGCAATAAGTAATTACCATTTCTACGAATGTGGGAGCTTCTGCTGTAATCGGCATTTCACTTTCGAAAGATACTTTCACTTCCATTCCTTCTTTTAAGAACTTTAAAGATTCTCCAAATAACTGATCCGGGATAGGAATCTGCTCAAAGTTTTCTTTATCCATACAAATTAAAGAATCACCATCATTGTATAGGTATTCCATCATTTTGTATTCAACGCGAGCGATTTCAACCTCTTCACCTGAACGGAAGCGGTTTTCAATGATTTTACCATTCAAGATATTCTTCATCTTACCTTGATAAAACGCTCTTAAGTTTCCTGGTGTTCTGTGCTGCCATTCTGTAACAACACATAATTCACCGTTTATTCTCAATACTGTTCCAACATGAACATCACTAGTTGTAGCCATTTTGATCTAAATTAAAGAAGGCAGAGTGCTAGCTCTGCCTTCGGTTTTTTTAATGATTAACCTTCTACTACTTCGAAGTTTAATTTTGCTTTAATATCTCTGTGAACATTGATTTCAGCAATGTATGCTCCAGTCTTTTTAATGTGATCTGTAGGCATTGAAATTTGCTTCTTGTCCACTTCATAACCCATTGCAGTAAGTTTATCTACTAACTGCTGAGATGTGATAGAACCGAATAATTTACCATTCTCGCCAACTTTAGCGCCAATAGATAATGTTACACTTTCTAATTTAGCAACCAATGCTTCAGCATCCATACGCAATTTGTTAATCTTGTGCGCCCGTTGTTTTACTGTTTCTGCATTGATTTTTTTGTTGCTTTCATTTGCAATTACTGCGAATCCACGAGGGATAAGGTAATTCAAACCATAACCATTGCGAACTTTCACGATTTCATCAGCGAAGCCCAGGTTTTTGATGTCTTGTTTTAAAATTACTTCCATGCTATTGTCCTCCTCCTTATTTTAATAAATCTGTTACATAAGGCATCAATGCTAGATGACGAGCACGAGCGATTGCCTGTCCAACTTTACGTTGGTACTTTAATGATGTTCCTGTTAAACGACGAGGAAGAATTTTTCCTTGCTCATTAACGAACTTGGTTAAGAAAGTAGCATCTTTATAATCGATGTACTTAATTCCAATTTTCTTGAAACGACAGTATTTCTTTTTGTTTACCTCTACTGCCGGTGGATTGAGGTAACGGATTTCTCCATTTACGTGTGTAGTTGCCATTTTCGGTTTCGAGTTTTTAATTTACTGATTCTTCTTGTTTTTTCTGAGATGCATTCTTGCGTTTGCGCTCGTTGTACGCGATTGCGTGTTTGTCAAGAGCAATTGTTAGGAATCGCATGATGCGCTCATCTCTTTTGTACTCAACTTCCATTTTAGCGATCAATGTTGGATCAGCTTGGAATTCGAATAAGAAGTAAAAGCCTGTGCTTTTCTTCTGGATAGGATAGGCCAGCTTGCGTAATCCCCAATTGTTCTCATGAACAATTACGGCTCCGTTATCGGAGAGGAATTTACGATACTTTGCAACCGCTTCTTCAACCTGCTCTTGTAAAAGAACTGGAGTAAGAACGATTACAGTTTCATACTGCTTGGTCATTTTGTTTGTTTGTTAAATTAATTTATTTGAATTATCCCTGTTTTTAGGGAGGGCAAAGATAGGGCTTTAACTCTTAAAATCAAATAAGATGGACTAAAAAAATCCTGTTTTTTATTCGTATCGCAAGGCCTCGATTGGATCTAGCTTGGAAGCTCTGATAGCAGGGTATAGTCCGCTGCCAATTCCAACAATAAAACAAAGGGTGAAACCCATTAGCATCCAGGCCCAGGGGATAATTACACCAGCCCCCGTTGCGAAGGCAACTAAATTCCCTATTAGGATTCCTAATAATACTCCTAAGAGTCCACCAATCTGGCAAATTACAATAGCTTCAGTTAAAAATTGACGTCTGATGTTTTCTGCCGTTGCACCCAAGGATTTCCTAATGCCAATTTCACGCGTTCGTTCAGTCACAGATACCAGCATAATATTCATTAAGCCAATTGCTGCCCCCAGTAAAGTAATAATTCCAATAAAAATTGCGGCAGCTCTAAGATATATCAAATTGTCAAAAAGTGCTTTTGACAAGCTATCACTTTGTGAAATTCCGAAGCTGTCAGGATTCCCCAATTTATCCTTGCGGATCGTTCGCATTAGACCTGTTGCTTGGCCATTAATCACTTGCAAATCTTCTACAGAATTAGCTTTAATTGTTATCGAATAAGATGTGCTGTTTGATAAGTAATTCATTTTGGCATTTAAAATAGGAATCGACACCATTTTGTCGCCACCAAATCCCATACTGCTGCCCTTTTCTGCGAGACTACCTATCACTCGGTATTGCTTACTGCCAATGTAAACCAGCTTATCTACAGGATTCTGCTTTAAAAATAATTTATCTGATATCTCTTTACCCAGCAAGCAAACATTAGCACCCATTTCAAGGTCCTGCTTATTAAAATTCCTCCCATTTTTTATCTGGTAACCTAATACCTCAAAATAGTTTTCGTCAACTCCCATTACCAAGATGTTGGGATTTGTTTTCTTCGACTCAAAGCGGACAGTCCCAACGGGAGTTACAGAAACAGACAATGAAACAGTTCCCGGAGAGTCAAAGTGATCCTTAAAGTAATTAGCCTGGTAAAAATTAATAGGAGGAAACACATTTCTTTTACCCGGACCATGTCCCATACGAATGGAAGAGGAAACATTGCGGATAGTGACAGAGTTGCTACCCATCATTGAAAAGGAGTTGTTTAAGGAATATTTAACTGCATCAATAGCGGTTAAAGTACCAACCAATGCCATGATGCCTAACGCAATAATGAAAATCGTTAGCGAAGCTCTCAATTTTTGACTTTTGATAGCCTGTAGGGATATGGATAAGTTTTCCTTGTTAGTCACTCGTCAAAAGTACATATGATTGCCGTACATCATACTAAATTCATGAAATGTTTTTGATTTTTTCTTTGCGTTTTGACATTGTTGTGCGTATACTTGCATATCAAAATAAAAGAACATGAAAAAAATAGCATTTTTAATCGCATTCTTCACGTTGACATCTGTTGCATTTGCTAATGCACAATCAACTGAGAAAGTGTCTCAACAAAATCCTGAGAAGAAAGAAAAAACATGTGACAAGAAATCTGACAAATCTTGTTGCACTAAAAAAGAAGCTAGCACTACTGCAAAATCTTGTAACAAAGAAGGAGAAAAAGCAGAAGTGAAAGCTTGTTGCAAAAAAGGACACGAAGAGACTGAAAAGAAATAAAATTAAAGCCCCAGATTATCTGGGGCTTTTTATTTTAATATTGTTTTGATTTCCTCCAATGAATTAACTGTTATAAAATCATTTCCAGTTGATTCATTTTTACTTTCAGGACATAAATAAACTGCTTTCATACCTGCATTGATTGCTCCAAGTATATCTGCCTCCAAGGAGTCTCCAACCATCAAGCAGTTTTCGGCGCTACTTGATCCGCTTGTTTGCATTGCATGTTTAAATATATCAGGACTTGGCTTGTTATGTCCTACTTCTTCAGATATAAAAATATGCGAGAAGTATTTGCTTAATCCCGATTCTTCCAATTTTATGTATTGCACTTCTTTAAAACCATTAGTGATAATTGAAAGTGTATATCGGTCTTTTACATAATCCATTAATTCAATAGCACCATTAATAAGGTTTTTCTTTAGTGGTGTGCGACTCACAAAATGACTTGCAAAGAATTCGTTAATGTTGTCATCAAATATATTTAATTCTTCCAGCGAATATTTAAAACGGTTTATTCTTACGTCTGATTTAGATACTTCATGCTTTGCATATTTTTTCCAAAGAATATCGTTATGCTTTTGGTAGGTGGCATGAAATAAATCAAATGATACATTAAAGTTCTCTTGAATTTTAATCTCCTGATGTATTTCTTGTAATGATTCTTTCGCGTTCTTATCCGTATCCCATAAGGTATGGTCTAAGTCGAAGAAGATATGAGTAATATTTTTCATTTGGTAATTTGCTCTTGCAAGTCAATAACGTTTTTAGCATGAAAGATTTCAAAAAGACTTACCATTAACGTCGACCAAAATAAAATAGAAATAAACATGAATAGAAATATTTTTCTTTTCTTAGGTTCAAAGCTATTTGCAATGATAGTTCCTATTGGAATGGATAAGATAACAGGTGTAAGAAAGGCTATCCCAAACAATCCATATTTGCGAAATATAGTTACGATCCTTCTGTTTCTCTTTGTGAATACTTTTTTTGGTTGCTGATGGCTATCCACGTAGGTATACTTGATTTTTAGCGGCGTATCGACATCCGCAACAGGTTCTGAGTAATTGTTATTGTTATTAAATGTTTTCTTAAATTTTAATTTAATAATCATCCAGACTTGATGTATTTTGTCAGAAAAAAAAGTAAAAACAAAAACGCCTAGCATACCGCCAATGACACTATAAAGAATTACTTCGAAGAAGGAAAAGTCGTGACTTTTATTGTAATATGCAAAGGTTGGGCCTGTAACGAATTTAACGCTACTCAATAAAATTACTTGAATAATTTTAATGATTTCCTGCATAAAAATAAAAGTAGAGAGGCTGATTAGTGTTGTGCCTTAGTTCCGAAAGCTAAATCACCAGCATCACCTAAGCCTGGAACAATATAAGATTGTGCAGTTAACTCTTCATCAATGGCACCTATCCATAACGTTACATCAGATGGCATGTGACTTTTTACATATTCTACACCTTGTGTACTTGCTATACACGCAACAATATGCGTATGCTTTGGTCGGCCACCTTGAAGCATTTCTTTAAAGGTAACAACAATTGATGATCCTGTTGCAACCATTGGATCTGCTAAAATTAATATTCTGTTTTCTAAACTAGGACTACTCATATAGTCTAAACGAATATCAAAACTTCCATCTTTATGATGTTTTCTATAAGCAGAAACGAATGCATTATCTGCTCCATCGAAATAATTTAAAATGCCCTGATGCAGTGGTAAGCCTGCCCTTAAAATTGTCCCTACAACTGGAAGCTCTTTTAAAAGTGGAGTAGGAGCAACACCTAATGGAGTAACTACATCTTTCGTTTCAAATTCCATTGTTTTGCTTATTTCATAAGCTGCAATCTCTCCAATTCGTTCAATATTTCTTCTGAAACGCATTCTGTCTTTTTGAATTTCTACATCTCTTAACTCTGCTATGAAATGATTGATAATTGAATTCTTTTCGCTTAATAAGTGTACCATGGTGTCTGTTTTTAAATAAATAATCCTCCGTTAACATGTAAAACTTGTCCAGTCGTAAAACGACCACCAGTCCCACACAAATATAAAACTGTTTCTGCAATACTTTTCGGATTGCCGAGTGATTTTAAAGGTGTTGATTGAATAAGCTCATTGCGTAAACTGTCATTGATTTCTCTAATCATACCGGCTTCAAAATATCCGGGCGCGATGCAATTAACAGTTATATTTGAATTCCCAAGTTCAATTGCCTGAGTTCGTGTTAGTCCTTCAAGGCCTGCCTTACTTGCTGCATAGGCCGATGTGCCAGCTACTGCGCGATGAGCAACGATTGATGAAAAATAAATTATGCATCCTTCGTTTTGCTTCTTCATCTGCGGAATCAAATGCTTGCTAACCAACATTGGTCCTGTTAAATTGATAGAGAGTACTTCATTCCAGTTTTCAAGTGGTTGTTTCCAACTCATACCACTGTAGGAAATGCCTGCTAAGTGAACGATAACATCAATACGACTAAAATCATTAATGATTTGATTCGTTGCATTCGCAATACTTTCTTCGGATGATATATCAGCGGTGTAAACTTTAAATTGTAAACTATTTTTATCAGCTTCGTTTTTGAATATGGAAAAATCGAAATCCGAATTGCGATTAATTGCTGCAATATGATAGTTGGCGCGAATCATTGTTACCACAATTTCTTGCGCGAGACCACCACTAACTCCTGTAATAACTGCAACTTTATTTGACATAATTATTTTTTCAGCCAACGAATTAAAATAGGTAATTCGTTTTTTTCAAGATGTAAATATACTGAATCTTCTGCTCCAAAACCTTTAAAAAATTGACGCACATTTGAATTATTAGATCCTCCAAAGTCGAAGGTTAAATCAAGATTGCTATTCTCTTTTATGATGCTATCAAAAAGTAAAAACATTCCACCATCATTTTCTGTATTGAATTTTCTAAACCCTTTTAAATATAGTAGTCGATTATAGTACTGAACAAAATAAGCACCTGCTACTAATTCTCCATTCAGTAAAAGGCCTTTTGAAATTACTTTGCAATGCTTCGGTAATTCATTCATCAATTGATGCAATGTTTTTAAATGTGCATCAGAATAATTTAGCTTCTTTTCTGTTATAGTGTTTTTGAATTCGTTGATGTAAATCGAGTAATCGGTAATGTCTACAATAGTGGTTTCAAGCGGAGAAATCTTTTTTAATTTTCGAATATGGCTTTCGCTATAATTTTTTCTGAGTGCTTCGTAAGTAAGATTCAGATTGAGCAGTTGGTATATTTTTTCACGCGATTTGTATTCGCTCGAAAAGTCATTCGTTGAATTGAAAACATTAAAGTTGAAATAGCTCGCAAGTTTATTTAATTCATGAATCCATGGCTTGAAATCGGAAATTGGTTCAGCATTATAAACTCCAAAATGCCTTACGAAATAAGGCTGCGTAAGGTGTTTGATAAAATATTTTTGCTTTACACTTATTGGAAAAACAGCTTCATAATCGTTTAGTATTAAAGCCGACCAATCAGGACAACATACATCTAAATAAAACGAGCATCCAAAAATCTGAGGTGATGTACTGCGCAAAATGCACTCATCCCATTTTTGAATATTGATTTCTTCTCGCTTTAAATATGCAATCATTATTTATTCCTCTCTTTTTGAAAAGTAGTGAATTGATATTTGTTTTTGTTTTCTGAAATAAATCGATCAAGTACTTTTAGTCCGAAGCGAGTTAATGATTTCGGATGTCCAATAATTACTAATTCATTTTTGCCTTTATGCTGACGCAGAGCTTTACTTAAAAGTGCTGCATTATATCCATCAATCGAAACGGTGTTCTGTGTGAACTGCGTTAATAATTTCTTGCGCATTCCAGGTGCTGCAATAGGAACTCCATCACCCAAAGGCTTGTGTTCATAAGGATTGATTCTTCCAAGTAAAAATAATTTCCAATAAAACAACGGACTGTTTTTAATTGAGCCTATTGGTATTTCTTTAAATGGTCCTTCTTTAGGTTTGCAAGGGTCGTTATCAAAATTCCAGCTACTTAGATTAGGCGCATTAGTAAAATCATAACTATATTGTTCTGAACTATATTTTCCATTTCTAAATACGCTAGAATCGACAGTGATATTATTTTTTAGAAATGCTGATTTGAATTTTTCAAAAGGCTGTATGCACCAACCTCCAGCACGAAAGGCGAATATGGAATCAGGTGCGGTAAGAGATTCTAATTTTTGTTTGTAGGTTGCAACAATCCTTTCAATATTATCTGCATCAAAATCTGAAAGCTTATAACGCTTAGCGATGATATGCCATTTGCCATCACGATAAAAGCTATCTTCCCAATGTGGATGTATGTGCAGTTGAATATCGTGGCCCTCTAAGTATAACTGCTTAACTTGGTTCGTGACTAACTGATAATCTTCTTCAAGTTCGAGATATTTGCTTTTGTATTCTTCTAATTTTATAATGTATCCAACGTCAACAAACTGAACTAATTTAATTTGGTGTTTATCGGCTACTTCTTTCAGTAATTGCGTAGGATTTAAAATGCAATGCTTAGCTGTTCCAGTTCTTTCACCGAAATATAATTCATAGTCGAATGTCAAATAAATATTCATGAATTAATTTGCCAGCTCGTTATTAGTTCCCAAAGGAGTGTACATCGTTACTCCGTATCTGTTATAAAAATCAATCATTACTTCTAACATTTTATTCGCGTCTATAAGCATGCATGTTGCTTCGCCAATTTTACCATTAATCAACGCCTGTTCTTTTTCAAACAATGGTTTAAGGGCATCACAATTTCTTTTCGCTGACCATAAAGGGTTATGAACTTTCGTTTCCATCGCATGAATTATTCCGTGATGGTCAATCATTTTCACTGTAAAAATTTGATCATCATATACAGGATATTTAAATACAACGGCATCTTCCAGCGTATGCAAATTAGTACAAGCGCCATTCAGGGTTGTTCCAAGCATAAGAATTTTTCCATGCTTATTACATAACTTTCTAAACGGAGAAAATTCGTTGTAGGGTGTTATGTTTCCAAAGTGAGAGTTCGTGAAGTAGTCGGCTTCTTTACCAAATGCGCAAACGGAATCAGTAGGGTGAAAGCTTCTTTTTACACCGGTCATTTTGCGAAAAGTTTCTGATGTCGCTCCCATTTGTGATGGTGTATTATTTAATTCAAAAACCGTGTTTTCTAGTAGGTAATCCTTGTTTCTTCCTTTAGCGGGGAAGGCTGGCATTAATAATGTCCCTTCAGGTCCAACTGCTTCCAGTAAAGCTTCAATCAGGGTTAATGCACCACCGTTAATATATCCAATTTTGCTTAAAGAACAATGAACAAGTAAGTGGTCTCCTTTAGCAACTCCAATGTTTTTTATTTGATCAATTAAATCTTCTTTAGTTAATAATTGATTGTTGTTTTTCTGTGAAGTTAATTTTCTGTTTCTGAAATACTTTTTAATTCGCTTAAGCATTTCAAGAATTGGTTCAGGAAGTAAACGTAAAATAGCTTCTTTCATCATTCTTCAATTGTTACTTGGTTGATGCATATGCTACTATTTCTTCATAAACACTTTTCCATCCTTTCCATTCATCTTTGTCGTTCACTGTATGATTATGCCAAAGTGTAACAAATGTTCCATTTACATTTCTTACTTCATCAATCATTTTTTTTGCTTTAATAATCGATTCTTCAGTTGATAATCGTAAGTAGTCTTTCAATGTTCCATCCATTAACATGAAAGGAACGATACGTAATTGTGTTGGGGTATCAAGATCTAAATCGTAAAAGTAAAAAGGTGAACAAATGCTGGCTCTGAATCCAATTTCAGAGGCATATCCCAGTGAATAATCTTCTTCTATATCTAAGTCTAATAATATTCGATAGGTGTCAGGGAAAGTTACTTTCAAGAAATGCTGTCTGCTTTTAGTTACTTCTCTTTTAATAACTTTGGTTAAGCGTTTAATCTCTTTTTGAACTTGGTTTTTATTTCCATTGCTTGCGTAGGATGGATGAATTCCTACATCGGCATTATCGGCAATAGATTTAATCAACGATTGAAATTTCAAGCTTCCTTCAACAGAAATATTTTTGTCGTATTCGCCGTAATTTCCAAGCAGAAAAAAATAGATTTGCTTAATATGATATTTCTCTTTTAAATCTATCTGCCAGTCGTATGTGTCAAACGGATCTTTTTGAATACCCGTTAATACTTTTAATCGTTCAATTATTTTTTCAAAATCAAATTTTAAAAGTGCTGCTGCAAAAGCTCCGAATTGTCGGGTGATTCCTTTTTCCTGATAAGCATAGGCACTATCAATATCGAAGGTTGAAATGAATTTAAAATACTTTTCTCTGAAATGTAATTCAGGGTATTTAATCTTTAATTGATGTTTTAATTCGTTACACCAAATATTAATGAGTGGCTTATTAAGAAATCCTTTTTGGTAGGCAAGGCTCTGTTGCGGACTAAATCTTAAATGTTCATCCTTAATATGAGGTAAGTATTCCTCGTATCGACTTACTAAATAAAATGCAGCAGCAAAGGGGTCAAAAGGGAAGTCATATTTCGGATGTGTTCCAAAAAACACTGGCATGTTTTTCCATTCAAAAACATTCAATTCCTGATCTTCTATTCCTTTTTCAAATAACAATCTTGAAGCATAAATAAAAAACTCATCTCCAAAGGCATGTTCACAATAAGTGATTTTAGGAAGGCTACTTGAAAGAAACTCGTTTTTGTCATTCGTTATCTTAAAGTTTAATCCAATAATCTCGCTTAGTAGTAGATTTAGAATATACTGCAGGCGAGGGGTGGACTTATGAGAATAAACTAAAAGTTGAGTGTCTTTCATTATACATGAATGAAGTGCTAAAAATAGTGATTTCATTCACTGCATTTGCACCAGCAATCACAATTCTCCTTCATCAGCAAAACTATAGTATTTATTTCCCGCTATGATGATATGATCTAGCAACTGAATATCGAGATGTTCTGCTCCAAACTTTAGTTTTTTTGTGAGTTCTTTGTCGGCTAGACTTGGTTCATTGGTGCCGCTAGGATGATTATGAACAGCAATGATATTAGAACATGCTACTTGAACGGCTTCTTTGAAAATAATTTTAGGATCAACGACGGTTCCGCTCGTGCCTCCCATGCTCACTTTCTTTTTTGTAATGATTTTATTGGCCCGATTGAGTAATATAATCCAGAATTCTTCATAGGGTAAATCGGCGAGTATAGGCTGCATTTGTAAAAATGCATCATTACTGCTTTTAATTTTATGGCCTGCTACTTCAAATTCTCTTCGACGCCTGCCAAGTTCTAAGGCTGCTAATATGGAAATGGCTTTTACAGAACCAAGTCCTTTCACTTTTGATAGTTCCTGAATGCTTAAACGACTTAAGTTAGCCAAGTTATTATCGTAGGAAGTTAGCAGTTCGATGGCTATTTCTACAGCATTTTTATTTTTTGACCCAGTTCGAATCAAAATGGCGATTAATTCAGCAACAGAAAGGGCATTAAGTCCGTGGCGAATCAATTTTTCTCGGGGTCGGTCAACAACGGACCAATCTGGTAGTGTGGAATTGTTCATTTGTTAAAAATTATTTGGGGCGAATGAAAAATCAACCCGTTTCTATTAAATAGAAAAGCCTTTCACAATAGGAAAGGCTTGATAAATTTAGGAGCTTTTAAATTATAAGCTATTCAAATGCATTTGAATACTTGACTTCAGATTCGCAGCTTTGTTTTTGTGAATCACATTTTTCTTTGCTAAACGGTCTAACATAGCAGATACCTCAGGTACTAACTTTGAAACCTCTGCTTTGTCTTTACTGCTACGTAATTCTTTTAAAAGATTACGAGTAGTTTTAGCTTGATAACGGTTACGCACACGCTTTGAGTCGTTTGCGCGGATTCTTTTTTCGGCTGACTTATGATTTGCCATTGCTCTTGTTTTTTTAAGGTTGTGCAAGTTAATACTTTACACAACAATTTCCTATTATTTTTTGTAGTCCGTACGGGAATCGAACCCGTGTTTCCTCCGTGAAAGGGAGATGTCCTAGACCCCTAGACGAACGGACCATTAAAGAACTTTCCCTTTTAACGGGAGCGCAAAATTAGGCTTTTATTTTTATAAATCAAGCCTTCTGCTGTTTTTTTCAAAATATTTTAAATATCTCGGTTTCCGTCGAATTGTTCCAGATAATCAGCCACTCGTCTTAAGAAGCTTCCCCCTAATGATCCATCTACAACTCGATGGTCATAACTTAGTGACAAGAACATCATATGACGGATTGCAATAGCATCTCCCATAGGGGTTTCGATTACTGCTGGCTTCTTACGGATGGCTCCAACTGCTAATATGGCTACCTGAGGTTGATTAATAATAGGAGTTCCCATTACATTTCCAAACGAGCCTACATTCGTTAATGTGAATGTACCACCTTGGATTTCATCAGGTTGTAGTTTGTTTCCGCGTGCTCGGTTAGCTAAATCGTTTACCGATTTAGTTAGACCCAAAAGGCTTAATCGATCAGCATTTTTAATTACTGGTACAATCAAATTCCCCGTTGGAAGTGCAGCAGCCATTCCGATATTGATATTCTTTTTAATGATAATCTTCGTTCCTTCTACACTTACATTAATAAGTGGGTAATCTTTGATAGCCTTAACAACTGCTTCAATGAAAACTGGAGTGAAGGTGATTTTTTCTCCTTCTCGTTTTTCAAACGATTTCTTGATTTTATCTCTCCACATCACCAAATTGGTCACATCTGCCTCTACATATGATGTAACGTGAGGAGATGTTTGCTTACTCATTACCATATGATCCGCAATTAATTTGCGCATACGGTCCATTTCAACAATCTCAACATCACCACTGAATGATGTCGCTGGTGAAGAAGATGCTGAAGATGTAGTACTCGTCGACGGCTTTTGACCTGCTGGTGCAGGACTTACTATTCCTGATTTTTTAGCATCAACAAATGCAAGAATATCTTTCTTCGTCACTCGACCTTCAGAGCCTGTACCTTGAATGCTATCTAGTTCAGATTGAGAAATACTTTCTGTCTGAGCAATATTTTTTACTAATGGAGAATAAAAACGATTAGCGTTTGAACTGATAGGCGTTGATGAAACAGGCGCTGTGCTTTCAGGTGCAGGTAATGGAATTGCTGCTGGAGTAGGAGTAGCAACTGCTGCAGGTGCACTTGCAGGAGCAGATTTCACTTCGGAGCTTCCACCGGCAGTTTCAATAATGGCTATAGCTGTTCCTACTTGAACGACATCCCCTTCATTAAAAAGACGCTTAACTAGCGTTCCGGCTGCAGTTGATGGAACTTCAGAATCTACTTTATCGGTTGCGATTTCTAAAACTGATTCGTCAGCTTGAATAGCATCACCTTCATTCTTGAGCCAGCGTATGATAGTTGCCTCATGAACACTTTCGCCCATCTTTGGCATTTTAAGTTCTACAGTCGCCATTTTTTAAATTCTTTGTTAAGGAGGTGCAAAAATAAGAAAAACCGACAAAGCTCAGTATTATAATTTACACTAATCATTTCGAAACATTATTCACCAATTTGTAAAATAAAGCAAATAGCTAAGCGTTAGCGGGTTTGAAATTACAACAATGACATGATAGTTAGCGATATTAGCAGCTTGGAAAATAATAAGGGTGTTACTAAGGTTATTCTTGAATATGGTCAGCGACTGCGTGATTTTATTCGTAGACGTGTTAATACTCAAGAGGATGCGGAAGATATTCTGCAGGATGTATACATTGATTTGATGCAGACAATGCGGGTAAAGCCCATCGAACAAATATCTGCATGGCTTTACCGGGTTGCAAGAAATAAAATTATTGACCGTTACCGAAAGCATAAGCCCATACTTTATAATGATATGAATGTGGTTAAGTCAGGTGGGGATGAAGGATATTATTTTATAGAAGAGATTTTAGGAGCTCAAAACGATCCTGGATTTTTAAATAAGGATAATAAACTCATTCGCGATGCCTTATTTAAGGCATTAGAGGAGTTGCCTGCTGAACAACGGGAAGTTTTTATCCGACATGAATTTGAGCAGCAAGGATTTCAGGAAATGGCCGATGAATTAAACATCACATTAAATACCTTGCTTTCTCGTAAGCATTACGCAATTAAATATCTTCGTAAGCGATTAAAACCTTTATACGAAGAACTTTTTAAACAAAACTAACATTTACTATATACGATGAAGAAAGGCTACCACCTCAAGAGTTTGATATTAGTTTTGATTTACTTTTTTGTTGCTGGCTTTTTAGTGATGATACTCTGGAATTGGTTGCTTCCCTCCATTGTCGGATTGAGAGCAATTAACTTTTGGGAAGCTTGTGGATTAATTCTGCTGACGAACTTTTTATTTAATAAAACATTCCTTCGAAAATTAATTTTTAGAAAAAAATGTGATAGTGATAAATGGTCGTTGCTATGTGATGATAATAAAGAAAAGTTGAATGAGATGTGGGAAAAACGTTGCCAGGAATTAGAGCAAGCTAAAAACAAATAATAAAAAAAAAGACCTCTTAAGAGGTCTTTTTGTATTTGCTTATTTTACATCCTGAGCTGGATCTTTCTTTTGTTCTTTTATATCAGCTTTGATTTCTTTTCGCTCATTTTGCATTTCTTTAAACTGCTTCATTTGCTCTGGCGTAAAGATATTGCTTAATGATTTTTCATACGATTCTCTTTGTTTGCGCATCTGCTCTTTAATGGCCTCCATTTCTTTCTCCTGATCAACAAATAATACTTCTAATTCTTTTACTTGTTTTTCGTTTAAAGATAATTTCTGCTTTAGCATAGCAGCGCGTTTTGTTGCCCTTTCTTCAGGAGAAGCTTCTTTGCGTTTCATTTCCTGTGCTGATGCAGTTGTAATTGCTGTTGCGAAGAACAAGCAAAATACTAAAAGTTGTTTTTTCATAGATTTAATTTTGAAGATGATTTGTTTAGATGATTTATTTTCTGATTAATTGCGTTTATTCTTTTACTTTTTTAATGAGATACAATCCATCTCTTATTGGTAGTAGAATCTTTTGAATTCTGTTGTCGGCACTTACTTTTTCATTAAATGCTACAATATGTTTCGTATCTCGATCCCAATCCTTCTCTTCTTTAATAACATTTCCACTCCAAAGCACATTATCTGCTAAAATATAACCGCCAAGATTTAATTTGTCAAAGATAATATCATAATAGCGGCAATACGCTTCTTTGTTTGCATCAATAAAAACCAAATCAAATTTTTTGTTCAATGTTGGAATTATTTTCTCAGCATCACCAGTTAAAACTTCACACGAATCTAAAACATTTGCTTTCGATAAATATTGTTCTACCATTTCTTTTAACTCGTCATTAACATCAATGGTGATCAGCTTTCCATTTGGTTTTAGTCCGCGCGCAAGACAAATGGCAGAATAACCTGTGTAGGTTCCAATCTCTAAAATTGATTCAGGCTGCAAGATGGAACTGATAAAAGTTAAAAACTGCCCTTGTAAATGTCCTGAAAGCATTCTTGGCGACAATACTTTCGCATGTGTTTCTCGATTCAGTGATTGTAGTACATCATCTTCCGCTGTTGAGTGCGACTCGCAATAAGCTAAAAGCTCCTCACCAATAAATTCCATTTTCTCTTACATGTTAGTTAATGATGTCTCTAAAATAGGTAGTTAAAGTTTTTATTCGTTAAGCAATTTGAATAATCTATCAACAGACTCCTTAAATAACTAATTATAAATTGATAAATTATTCTATAATATGAGCCTACATACCTCAATGCTTATTATTTTCGTAACATATCTACTGATTTATGAATATTATTCTTTTTGATGATCAATATGCAGCTAATTTGTTGCCTTTTACATTTACCCGCCCGGTATGTGAATTGCGCCTTGGTATCTTAACAATACGTGAAAAATGGGAGCGTTTTTATGTGAATGATAAAGCGAGTTTTAGTTATCTAACAAAAAACTATTTACAAGATAAATTCGCTTGTCAGTCAACGAATGATAACTATTATGTTAATGGAGCATTGCTTCCAACGGAAGAGTTAGTAAAAGCAATATCTGGTTTGGAAATTGGAAAAGGTTTGATGGCAGGTAATAAAATTATTGCTCTTCGTTCGGATAATTTTTCTTTAAGTGATTATTCTTCTATTGAGTTTTCTGCTTATGATAATCATGCAGATTTCATCAATTTTCCATGGGAGATTTTTTCAAAAAATGATCAGGAGATAAAAGCAGATTTCAAATTACTAACTGCAAATAAAAAAAGTCAGGTTGTTTCATCAACCAATCAGATAATCGGTTCAGAAAATATTTTTATTGAAGAAGGTGCTAAAGTTGAATGCTCTATCATTAATGCAAGTACTGGTCCTGTTTATATTGGTAAAAACGCAGAAGTGATGGAGGGTTGTATCATCCGCGGACCATTTGCACTTAATGAAGGTGCTGTACTTAAAATGGGAGCTAAAATTTATGGAGCGACTACTATAGGACCTGGTTGTAAAGTTGGAGGAGAAGTGAGTAATTCTGTTTTTATTGCTAACTCGAATAAAGCACATGATGGATTCTTAGGTAATAGCGTTGTTGGGGAGTGGTGCAATCTAGGAGCGGATACAAATACTTCCAACCTTAAGAATAATTATTCCAACGTTAAGGTTTGGAGTTATCATGAAAGAAAAATGATAGATACTGGTTTGCTCTTCTGTGGATTAATGATGGGAGATCATTCTAAGTGCGGTATCAATACTATGTTTAATACAGGAACTGTTGTGGGTGTTTCAGCAAATATTTTTGGCGCTGGATTCCCTGATAAATTTCTACCTTCATTTACTTGGGGTGGAACAGCTGAATCTGAAAAGTTCTTGCTCGATAAAGCAGTGGCGCTTGCAGCTACTGTTATGAAACGTAGAGGGATTTCAATGACACCTGCTGATGAGAAAATCCTTTCAGAGGTATTTTTGAATGAGCTGAATCCAATTTCAGAGTAAAAGCTAGTGGCATATCAATTGCCAAGGGCGCGCGCCCGAAAAGAATCGCGCAATCAATCAATTATTAATGTCAATTTGTCACAATTAGTTTATGCATTCAGAAAATAACTTCAATAATCTGCCTATATCTGCCATCGGAATCAATGATGATGAACCAGAATTAATTCCGTTACTCACGAACGAGGACGAGGAGCAGATGAATAAT
The DNA here is from genome assembly GCA_046303115.1 of Bacteroidota bacterium. Classification (GTDB taxonomy): domain Bacteria; phylum Bacteroidota; class Bacteroidia; order AKYH767-A; family OLB10; genus CAINEC01. The sequence goes on from JBKCGZ010000183.1 coordinate 19,482, forward strand.
GAGAAGGTTCCAGAGGTTCTTTCTTTATTGCCATTACGTAATACCGTATTATTTCCAGGAGTTGTAATTCCAATCACAGTTGGTCGCGATAAATCAATCAAGCTTATTAAAGATGCTTATGCATCTGACCGTATCATAGGAGTAGTTGCCCAGAAAGATGTAAGTGTGGAGGATCCTAAGTTAGATGATTTAAAATCGATTGGTACCGTAGCACAAATTTTAAGAATGCTTCGAATGCCTGATGGAAATACAACCGTTATCATCCAAGGTAAAAGAAGGTTCAGAGTAAAAGAATTAGTGCAAGATGATCCTTATTTGAAAGCAGTGGTTGAACCATTTTCAGATTCAACAAAGATTGAAAAAGATCAGGAGTTTAGTGCAATCGTAGATTCATTAAAAGATATCTCGATGCAAATTATTCAGCAATCGCCGAATATTCCAACTGAAGCATCATTCGCATTACGCAATATTGAAAGTCCATCGTTTCTAATCAATTTTATTTCATCCAACATGAACGCGGATGTAGATAAAAAACAAAGTTTGTTAGAGATGAATGATCTGAAAGAGCGTGCAACAAAAGTATTGGAGCATCTAACAAAAGAACTTCAAATGTTGGAGTTGAAAAATCAAATTCAGAGTAAAGTAAAAACTGATTTAGATAAGCAACAACGCGAATACTTTTTGAATCAACAACTAAAAACGATTCAAGAAGAATTAGGAGGAAATACTCCTGATAAAGAGATGGAGGAAATGCGTGAGCGCGCGAAGAGTAAGAAGTGGGGTAAGCAGGTGCAAGAAGTTTTTGATAAGGAAATGGATCGCTTAGGAAGAATTAATCCTGCTGCCGCTGAATATTCTGTGACGATGAATTATCTCGATTTACTGTTAGAACTCCCTTGGGAAGAAATGACAGAGGATAATTATGATTTGAAGCGTGCGCAGAAAATTTTAAATAAAGATCACTTCGGCTTAGAAAAAGTGAAAACACGTATTCTTGAATACCTCGCAGTAATCAAGTTGAAGAAAGATATGAAGTCGCCGATTATGTGTTTAGTTGGACCTCCGGGAGTTGGTAAAACTTCATTAGGTCGTTCTATTGCGGAGGCGCTTGGACGTAAATATGTGCGTATGTCGTTAGGTGGTTTGCGTGATGAGGCAGAAATCAGAGGACATCGTAAGACCTACATCGGTGCAATGCCAGGTCGTATCATTCAGAATATTAAAAAAGCTAAATCATCTAATCCTGTTTTTATTTTGGATGAGATTGATAAACTAACCAACGATTTTCATGGTGATCCTTCCTCAGCATTATTAGAAGTTTTAGACCCTGAGCAAAACACAGCTTTCTATGATAATTATGTGGAGTTAGAATATGATTTATCAAAAGTGTTATTCATTGCAACAGCCAACTCATTAAGCAGTATTCAGCCAGCATTGAGAGATCGTTTAGAGATTATCGATATTACTGGTTATACACTGGAAGAGAAAACGCATATTGCCATTAATCACTTAGTGAAAAAGCAATTAGAGGCACATGGATTAAAAGATGGACAGCTTTCTTTTTCTCCTTCTGTATTGAAAATGATTATCGAGCAATATACTTGGGAGAGCGGAGTAAGAACATTAGAGAAATGTATTGCCAGTGTGGTGCGTTCTGTTGCGAAGTTGGTTGCTATGGAAGAAAAAGCTCCAAATAAAGTAACAGAAGATGTTGTGATTAAAGCATTAGGTGCTCCACGATTTTTACCTGATCGTTTAATTAATAATGATGTTGCAGGTGTTGTAACAGGACTTGCATGGAATGCGAATGGTGGAAGTATTTTGTTTATTGAAAGCAGTAAGAGCAAAGGAACAGGTAAGCTTACGTTGACAGGAAATCTAGGCGATGTAATGAAGGAGTCGGCAGTAATTGCAATGGCCTACTTAAAAGCACATGCAGAAGAATTAAATTTAGAAGCATCAGATTTCGATAAGTGGGATGTGCATATTCACGTTCCTGAAGGGGCAACACCGAAGGACGGTCCATCTGCAGGAATTACCATGTTGACTTCGTTAGCTTCACTGTTTTCGCAACGCAAGGTGAAAGCTAAGTTGGCAATGACAGGAGAAATTACATTAAGAGGTAAAGTGTTGCCTGTTGGAGGAATAAAAGAAAAAATCTTAGCTGCAAAGCGTGCGGGTATCAAAGAAATTATTTTGAGCGCCGACAATGAAAAAGATATTCTGGAAATCAAAACAGACTATACCAAGGATTTAAAATTCCATTATGTGGATTCAATGACGGAGGTGTTAGATCTAGCCTTGCTTAGTCAAAAGGTAAAACCAAAAGGAACTAAGAAATAAAAGAAAACCCTGGCAATTAGCCGGGGTTTTTACTTTTTATCGCATGCGCTACATGTTTCGCCCTTCGATTTGTTTCGGAGCTTTTTAATCAGGTACAAGACTGCACCAATAACAATCGCAATTACAATAATGTCTTGAATGTTCATAGCTGAGGCAAATTTCGTAAAACTTATTGTTTTTCACCTATGAAAAAACAATACTTTTGCAAAAGAATTTACAGCTATGATAACTGCAGAGACTCCAATAGTATTCGATAGAACGAATCTTTCCGATGAACAACTCATCGATTTATACAAAGCGCTTTTAAAGCCGCGCATGATTGAAGAGAAGATGTTGGTGCTTTTACGTCAGAGTAAATTGGCGAAGTGGTTTAGTGGTATCGGACAAGAAGCGATCTCTGTGGGTACTGCAATGGCTTTAGATAAGCAAGAGTATATTTTACCAATGCATCGTAATCTTGGAATATTTACTGTACGTGGTATTCCTTTAAATAGATTGTTCTCACAGTTCACAGGTAAGCCATCAGGATTTACAAAAGGTCGTGATCGCTCTTTTCACATGGGAACGCAAGAGTTTAAAATTGTTGGGATGATTTCTCATCTTGGTCCGCAGATGGGAGTTGCTGATGGAGTGGCTTTAGCAAATTTACTTCGTGG
>JBKCGZ010000184.1:0-3582 GCA_046303115.1 Bacteroidota bacterium
CCATGCGTAGTTCCTTGCTTACCATTGCCACCATATAAATTTTCTATCCATCCTGGTGCATATACTACAATTACATCTCCCGAACGCTCCGGATGATAACCATTTTTGATTCTTACCATTAATGGATCAACCGATACATTGTTTTTTAAGGTCTCTCCCGCCACGCACATGTAAATACCTTCGATTATATTCGATAAGTATTGAGCGACTTTAGTTTGTACTTCTTCCAGATTTAATTTGTCCTCTGCAATGGCCTTTCTGTTTAAATAAACCTGGTTGTTATCGTAACAACTAAAATATTTAGCAGTGCCATATTGCTGTTTTAGGTAATCAATTACGGTATCGTTAATGACTCTTGCATTGATAAAACCTGCGTTCAATTTTACATCAATCAATGATTGCGGATTTTGAATCGCTGCATGATCAGCAGTTAGAAATACGAGGTAATTATCTTTTCCGCATTTCGCATCTAAAAATGAAAATAAATCTTCCAGGTCTTTATCTAAACGAATGTAGGTGTCTTCTAATTCAATTGCATTGGTTCCAAATTGATGTCCTACATAATCAGTTGCAGAAAAACTCACACATAAAAAATCGGTAATCGCATCTTCGCCCATATGCTCAGCCGTTATAGCTTCTTTTGCTAGGTCTTTCGTCATGGTATTACCAAATGGCGTACGACGAACTAAATCCCAGCTCGTCCCTTTGAAAGTTGGTAAATTGTGAGGGAATACCGGTTTTTCTTCCCCTTTAAACTTCATCTCATAAGGTGAATCATCGACATCACTTTCTGTGTATTGGTCAATTGGTAAAAGGGTATTCCACGGTTTTGATAAATACAAATCAGGATATTTTTTGTTGTTGAAATTCTTCACCCATTCAGGTAAATCAGTCATGTACCATGTGCTCGTAATCCAGTTGCCTGTATAACCATCAAACCAATATGCGGCATCAGCAGCGCGACCCGCAGGTAAAATAGCACCACGGTCTTTTAATGAGATACCTATTACTTTCGATTTGCCCTGTGTTGTCAATTGTAATTCGTCGGTAATGGTAGTCGTTAGTAAGTTGTTTGGCGACATTCGGCCGGGTCCGCTTTCTCCTCCAACACTTTTGACATTGCGGTCGTAGACGCAGTAAATAGTATCATTGGATTTACGTACATACCAGTCGTTAGAGACAATGCCGTGCAAAATAGGAGTTGTTCCTGTGTATATACTTGCATGTCCTGGACCCGTAAATGTAGGAGCGTAATTGTAATTGGTATTTCTACAATCGAAGCCCTGCGATTGTAATCGCAAGAAGCCTTTTTGAGAATATTTGCTTTTGTATTTTTCGATATAATCAGCTCTCATCTGATCTACAACAATACCTACTACTAATTTAGGCTGCTTCGACTTTTGTGCGAATGTAACGGCACAGAATGAAATTAAAAGGGAAGAAATGATAAGTATCTTTTTCATTATTGAATGAACTTAGTTTTTTCGATGACAATTTTTATGATGAGTGCGCTTATCAAATAGCCCATCAACCAGCCCATTAATACATCTAACGGGTAGTGATATCCTAAATAAACGCGACTGTATCCAACGGAAATAAAATAAAGAAGTAGTAATGGTTTTAAATACGGATTTTTTAATGTTAAAAATATCCAGGAGAAAACAAATACTGCAGCAGAGTTAGAGGCATGCGAACTATAAAATCCGTATTGCCCTCCCAAATAGGTACTAACAAGATGTAGTTGTGGGTAAATGGAAACGTTATGTGTTGGCCGTGGGCGCATCCATGTTTCTTTAAAGAATACAGATACCTGATCGCTGATTAAAATGATGATAGCAATCAGAAATAACAAACGAATTGTCTGTTGTCCATAAGTCTTGTAAATAGAATAAAGAATCAGTAAGTAAAATGGAATCCAAAAAAAGCGATCGCTTACTGCAGTAAAAATGGCATCTAGTATTTCATTATGATGACCATTAATGGTTAACAATAAATCCCGATCAAGATTTAATATGTCTTTTCTCATGAATTACTATCGTTCTAAGAAGGAACGTTCGTTCATCAAACTCCACAATACATCTTTCAATTCAACAATTCCTTTGTTGGTTACAGCAGAGATAAATAATACAGGAACTTTCATTCCGTCATTCATTTTATCTTCTGGAATTTCATTCATTAATTGCTCCTGCAATTCATCGTCAATCATATCACACTTCGTAATTGCAATTACGCGACGTTTATCTAATAATTCAGGATTGTGCTGTTGTAATTCATTCATCAGAATTTTATACTCTTCGCGAATGTCTTTTGTGTCAACAGGAATCATAAATAACAACACGGAATTTCGTTCGATATGTCTTAAGAAACGCGTTCCTAATCCTCTTCCTTCAGATGCTCCTTCAATAATTCCAGGAATATCGGCCATTACGAACGATTGATTATCGCGATAACGGACCATCCCTAAGTTAGGAACAATAGTCGTGAACGGATAATCAGCAATTTCTGGTTTCGCTGCAGATACAACAGATAACAATGTCGATTTACCTGCATTTGGAAATCCAACTAAACCAACATCGGCTAATAATTTTAATTCTAAAATTTTCCACTCTTCTAATCCTGGTTCACCAGGTTGTGCAAAGCGTGGCGTTTGCTGCGTTGCTGATTTGAAATGATTATTCCCTTTTCCACCTCGTCCACCAGGAACAATAATTTCTTCTTGTCCATCGTGTTCAATTTCAAAAAACACTTCTCCTGTCTCTTCATCTTTTGCGATGGTGCCAATAGGCACTTCTAAAATAATATCTTGTCCATCAGCACCTGTTTTTAAACCGCTGCTTCCTGGCTGACCATCTTCTCCTAATACGTGTTTACGATATTTTAAATGTAATAACGTCCAAAGCTGCGCATTTCCCTTCACAATGATATGTCCACCGCGACCACCATCACCACCATCAGGACCACCTTTTGCGGTTAGTTTGTCTCGGTGAAAATGCACAGAGCCAGCTCCGCCTTTTCCAGAGCGACAACAAATTTTTACATAATCAACGAAGTTACTTCCCGACATAATTTTTTTATTTTATTGCATCAATAGCACCACAAAGTCTATCGAAAATTTCATCAATAGAACCAATTCCATTGATGCCTGTGTATTTATTTTGTGCCATGTAAAAATCTCTTACAGGCTCTGTTTCGTTTTTATAAACATCAATTCGCTTTTGAATAATCGCAGGGTCTTGATCATCTGGGCGACCAGAATCTTTACCACGAATCATTAAACGAGTTCTTAATTCTTCTTCATCTACTTCTAAGGCAATCATACCGCTGATAGCAGTTCCTTTAGAAGTTAAAAATGCATCCAATGCTGCAGCCTGAGCGGGCGTTCTTGGAAATCCGTCAAAAATGTATCCTTTTGCATCAGGGTGTTTATCAGCTTCCGACTCAAGCATACCAATCGTGATTTCATCAGGTACTAACTGACCTTGATCCATGAATTGCTTTGCTTTATTTCCTAATTCAGTTCCACCTTTAATATTCGCACGGAAAATATCTCCCGTTGAAAGATGCACCAACTGATATTGGTCG
>JBKCGZ010000185.1:0-16885 GCA_046303115.1 Bacteroidota bacterium
GCAATCTTTGTTTCTGTTAAAATAATTTCCTCATTTGTTGAGGCTGAAAATTGCGATTGATCAATTGACTTAGGATTTACTCGCTCAATATCTGAGGCAGATACATTTACAGCAGCCGTATTATTTGAATTCTTTTTCCAATCGATATAATAACCCGATTGATAATGTCTTTTTTCCATCGTACATGATGAAATGCTGATTAATGAAATCAGTAAAAGGAATAAAATATGTTTGTTTTTCATAATGTAATTTTTTTGCAATGATAAATATTTACTCGCGTGAATTAAATGATAAATGTTGACTTTTGCAGAAATTTAATAACAACCAAAACTGAATTACTTCCCCTATTGTTCTAGCAATATGAATCCAAATACTGAAAAATTGCAATCTGCCATTGCCCCGTATCGCGAAGCATTAATTAGCCATCCTTTATACGCGTCCATTAATTCGATTTCTGACATTCAGTCTTTTATGGAACATCATGTTTTTGCTGTATGGGATTTTATGTCGCTTTTAAAATATTTACAAATAAACCTCACTTGCACCTCTATACCTTGGATGCCAATAGGAAGTTCGAATACTCGCTTTTTAATTAATGAAATTGTAACAGGCGAAGAAAGTGATGTAGATCAGCACGGCAACAGAATCAGTCATTTTGAATTGTATTTAAAAGCCATGAATGAAATTGGCTGCAATACAAAAACTATCTCCCATTTAATTCACCACCTTCAATCAGGGAAAACAATTGCAGAAGCAATTACTGCATCTAACTTGCCTGATGGACCAAATCAATTTTTAAATCAAACGTTCGAATTCATTCACACCAACAAACCACATGTTGTTGCAGCGGTATTTACTTTCGGGCGTGAAGATTTAATTCCAGATATGTTTTTAGAAATCATCAAAACATTAAAAGCACAGTTCCCTGATCAGCTTGAGACTTTGCATTATTACATCGAGCGACATATTGAAGTTGATGGCGGACATCATTCGCATTTAGCATTGGAAATGACGGAAGAGCTTTGTGGTGACGATGAACAAAAATGGAAGGAAGCAACCGAAGCTACCATTGCTGCATTACAATCAAGGAAATTACTTTGGGATTCAGTACAAGAAAAAATCAATGTAACGGTTAAGGCGTAACGACAAACAATTCCATTTCGCCACGACGCTTCAACATTACCTTTCCAATACTTTCTGAAACAAATTCATTTGCACAAAGCTGTTTAGTTGCTTCTGTGATTGTTACCTTCATTGGAACACCTGCACTTTCTACTTTGGCAGCAATGTTTACGTCGTCGCCTAAAATATCATAAGCAAAGCGATTTTTACCAATGATACCTGCAATCACGCTTCCCGAATGGACCCCAATTCGACACTGCCACTTGTAGGCAGCTGTTTGATTACGATTATTTAAGTAGTTTATAAAATCAATTGCTGTATTCACCAAATTCACTGCATGGTTTTTATCATCTGTACCTAAACCTGTTGTTGCCATATAAGCATCACCGATAGTTTTGATACGAGTAGCATGATGCTTAGAACAGATTTCATCAAAGTCGGTAAATATACCCGACAACTCCTCGATTAACACCTGAGGATTCATTTGCGTTGTCATATTGGTAAATCCCACAAAATCGAAAAACAAAATACTTACGTTGTTATGTATTTCGGGGATATGCTTACCGTTATTAATTAAATCGTTGACCACATTCTCAGGTAACAACACTTTTAAAAGTGTATCTGATTTTTCTTTAGCTGCTTGTAATTCGATATGTGTTTGAATGCGCGCAAGTACAACTTCCGGATGAAAAGGTTTTGAAATAAAATCCGCCCCTCCTACAGAAAATCCTTTCGTTTCATCGGCAGATTCATTTAAGGCAGTAATAAAAATGACAGGAATATTTTTCGTTGAATCGTCCGACTTTAATTGTGCACACACTTCAAAACCTGACATGCCTGGCATAACCACATCTAATAAAATCAGATTGGGCTTTTCGGTTGCATTTGCTAATTCAATGGCTTTCTCTCCGTTCTTCGCAATCTTTACGCGATATTTATCTTTCAATAAACCTGATAGCACCTGCAGATTTTCTACAGCGTCATCAACAATTAATACTATCGGTAAGGGGTTAACGTAATCCACGGTCATTATAATAATGCTAATGCTGCATCGAATTCGAATTCATCGAGCAACGTTTTTATTTTTTCAAGCAAAGCTGTTCGCTCTTCATTTAATTCATAAGTATCTAAAACAGCTTGACAAAAATCAACAGCGGTTCCATCTTGCCCTTCAACTAATTTTTTCAAATCAACTATTTTTTGCTGCCAAGCATCATCAGCAATCGTTGATTTTGAATTATTATTTTCTCTTGATGAATTTAATTTCTCTTTTAAATCAGTAACTAGTTTCTGAATTTTATCAGCAATATATTCTAGTTGTTTTTGTTGAGGAACGGTAAGCGTAGTTGCATTTTGATCAGCCAATACTTTCAATGCATGTGATAACGGGTAGGCCACTACGTAAATCTCTTTCGCACCAATATTTCCACATACACCTGAAATAGTGTGTAACAGCGGAGCAAGTTCAATTAGATTGTTTTCTGAGGTAAGCTTTTTTAAAGTATCAGAAGTGTTTTCGTAGTTTCTGATAAATATTTCTAAAAGTTTTTTATACGAATCTGCCTTGCCACCAATCCGGTTTAATCCTTCCTTAACATCAAGGCCTTCAATCTCTAAAACAAATTTATTTTCTTGAGTTACAACAGTTGCATTTTGATTGACATCAATACCTTTTACATATTTAATGAGTGCCTTATATAAAACTGTTGGGTCAATCGGTTTTGTGATATGATCATTCATCCCTGCGGCAATACTCTTTTCTTTCTCTCCTTTCAAAGCATGCGCTGTCATAGCAATGATTGGTAAATTATCTTTGCGCTTATCTTCTCTGATTTTCTTTGTGGCGGTTAATCCATCCATCTCCGGCATCTGAATATCCATCAACACCGCATCGAATGATTCCGTATTAACTTTTTCAACTGCTTCTAATCCGTTGCGCGCCGCTGTGATGTTTACTCCAACATCCATCAATAATTCTTCTGCCAATTGCAAGTTGATATCATTATCCTCCACCAATAAAACTCGAACACCTTCCAAATAACTTTTAAATACAGATAAGTCAGTTTCACTATTTACATTAAATTTAGTTCCGCTCTTTTTATCATTCAGATGTAGGATGCTATTCAGTGTATCATTCAAGGTAGATGTATTGATAGGTTTTAACAAGACACCATCTACTAACTTTTGCTTAGCTGCTTCACGAACTGATTCTAATCCGTAGGCAGTTACCATTAAAATAGAAGGAACATCTAAGCCTTCTTTGGATTTAATTTCTCGCACTAACTGCAAACCATCCATCCCTGGCATTTGCCAATCGACAACCATTAACGATAAATGCTTATCCGACTTTTGCTCTCTCTCAAAAATTTCAATGGCTTCAAACGCATCATTTGCAATAACCACATCAAATCCCAAAGAAATAAGCATTTCATTTAAAACAATACGTGCAGATTCTGAATCATCTACCAATAATGCTTTACGTCCTTTCATAGAAACTGAAACTTCTGTTTCATCTTCTTTTGATTCAGCCAAACTAAAAAAGGCGTTGAAGGAAAATACAGAACCCTTTCCTTCCTTACTTTGCACTTCTAATTCACCATCCATCATTTCAACGATTCGCTTACAAATGACAAGTCCTAAACCTGTACCACCAAATTTTCGTGTAGTAGAAACATCTGCTTGCTGGAATGGAGAAAATAGTTTTTCAATTTGGTCTTTTGAGATTCCAATACCAGTATCCTCCACACTAAAGTGAATAATTAATCCGTAAGACAACTTCTTTACAAGTTTAGCAGACAATTTTACTTCACCAGCCTTTGTAAACTTTGCTGCGTTATCTGTTAAATTTAAAAGCACTTGTCGCAAACGTACACTATCGCCTAAAATTACCGGAGGAATAAGCGGATCTACATACGTTACTAATTCAACCTCATTTTTATTTTGAAGCTTTATATTAACTGCATCTGAAACTTCAGAAATCAATTCATCTAAAAATAAATTCGAATGCTCAAGCGTCAATTTCCCTGCTTCAATTTTTGAAAAGTCGAGAATATCGTCAATAATGCGTAATAAGTTGCGAGCAGAAACTTCTATTTTTTGATTGTAATCTTTTTGCTTTTCGTTGAGTGAAGTTTTCTTCATCAGATAACTCATTCCAATAATTGCATTCATAGGTGTTCGAATCTCATGCGACATATTCGCTAAGAATTCTCCCTTCGATTTATTCGCTGCATCAGCCAACTCACGTAGTTTGGCCATTTGAAGATAGCGCTCATTCGCTTCAATATTTTTTTGGTTGATTAAATCGAGCGCTCGTCCTGCATAGGAAGCTACAATCGCTAATACCAAAGGAGCTAGATCTATAATCCAAAGTGTTGGGGCCTCCATCTGGCACAATAACCAATGTGTAGGCGACAAACTATTATACGCAAATAAACTTTGCCACAAAGTACCCATAATTGGAAATGCACTTCCAAATAATGCCCCATAAAAAAAGAACATCCGTTGTTCAGTCTTTAATTTCGACTTTAACCAACGATAGATGTTCTTTCTTAATTTCTGTATCATCAAAATTACATTTGCTTAATCATCTGGATATTTAAAGCAAGTTTTACCTCTTCGGCTAATACAACATCTCCGTCTTCGTTACTTGCATTCCAGGTCAAACCAAATTCTGAGCGATTAATTACTCCATTTATTTCAAATCCAGCTTTTGCCTGGCCCCACGGATCAATCACAGTTCCCGTAAATTCACAAGCTAATGTGACAGGCTTTGTTACTCCTTTGATGGTAATGTCGCCCACTAAATCATAGTTGTGATCACCCTTGTTTTTTAATTTACCATTTGCAAAAGATACTGTTGGGTATGTTCCTGCACTGAAGAAATCATCACTCTTTAAGTGACCATCACGTTGCTCATTACGCGTATTAACAGAATCAATCTGTGCTTCAAAATCAATATCTGCGTCAGAAAAATCTTTTTCTGATGATAGCATCTTTGCTGTGAAATTATCAAATGTACCTGTCACGTTAGTAATCATCATGTGACGTACTTTGAAAGAAATGTCGGAGTGAACGGGATCAATAACCCATAATGTCTTATTCATAGTAAATTTTTTTGCTTTCGTCAAAAGTAGCGAATTGAAGCATAACAAAAAACAAATCTGCTATGTAAATACTAGTTGTCTTGGAATTTTAATAAATCCCTGTCTAAGTCGATTTTCTTCAACCCTCCATTCGGCCCTTTTATGTAATAATGTTCAGCCATTGCTGCACCTAGCTTATCGTCGAATTTTCTTTTTATCCTCGACATTCTTTCACTTAGTGAATTGCTATTGTACTCGCATAAATTTTCCAACTGGCCCTCTATTGTGTCTCGGCTATCACTAGGACTTACCTTATTGAGAATCCCTCTTAATTCTGCTTTATAGTCTCCCATTTCAGCGAGGCGAATTCCTTCGGGATGATTTAAGAATAAAAGATAAATAGCCCTTTCAGTAGGAGATAAATTGATTTGCAACATCCCCATCTCTGGCAATACTATTTTTTGAGCACGACCTTTAACCAACATAGGAGTTGCTTGTCGTAATAAGTCATAACGATCTTTAAACAACAACTGCCTACGTATATCTTCCATCACATCAAACGTATAACGTAACTGCATATGTGGAATTTGTTTCGCTCTTATCAACCGTTGACAATCAGGACAAACATCAGCAGTACGAAGCTTTAACATCACTTCTGATTTATTCTGACAAAAGTCCATCATACATCCTTTCGATTGATAATGCATGTAGTTGCTCATCTCCTGCGGATTATCAAACATTGCATGTTTTAAAAGCGTACTCGCAATATGATAGCATATAGGATAGCGAGGATCACCTGAAGTAAAATGTTCCCAACCATCGACATGAATAAAATAATTGCCTTTTAGATTTGGATCATACCCTACAAACCAATTCTCATGGTTAGCATGTTCGGTTAAAAGAATGACAATATAGGGTTCAGTATTTTCTGAAAAATAAAAATCAGAAAGTTCTTCCGCTGCAGGTTCATAATTTAATGCAGGAATAGATTTATAATCAATACGACTTTCGCTGACCATCGAATCAAAAGATTCATCATTTCTATTAATAATAACATCCTTTGACTTTCTGTATTTATTATTAATACGAAATAAGTCTCTCCATGATTTTCGCTCTTGAATATTCTTAGCGGGCATAGATACTGATTGTGAAAAACTTCTAACCTCTTTTATGTCATACTTAGGATCTCCTGGCTCTACAATTTTAATTTCATCTTTGATGGTAATCTCTCTTGGTTTATCGCTCAACACAAAACTATACGGTCCAACAAACTGATTTAAAAATTCATGGCAACCGAAATATAATTCGTCGCTTACTCCTGCAGTTCTAATTAAGTGTACAATCATTATCGTAAATTTATATAATTAATTTAATCAATGAAAGAATAATGCAGCAATACCTCAAAATAGAGATACGCTGCACCACTCTTTCCAAAAAATCGGCGTAAAATTATTTTAACACCGTAGCATTGTCCTTCTAATAGGAAGGCCGGGGGTTATAGGATTTATGAAATGATTCATCAAGCCTACACAATGCTGGAAATTCCCTTAACTCCATTTGCATTTAACAATTATCCGAACACATGAAAGTAAATGTGAGAGGGAATTCCTCCCATATACACTCGCGTTACAGGACATAGCCAGCCGCGCATTCCTGTTTCGTTCACTTGATACCAGCCTCCGTTCGACTCTTCTCTTTCTAGCTTTAAGCAATGCGCTCCAGGAAACGGATTGGCACTAAAAATAATGGTGGATGTTTCATTGTTGTCTGGTAAATAAGAACTGATAATTTCCGACATGCCTAAGACAAACGGCTCGGCAATAATTGCTTTGCGGTCATCATCAAATTTCCAAGTTGTTTCTTCGCGATATAATGCCAATGACATCATCGCATTTTGTGTTGGTGGAACAATTGTGTTTTTCATAAATTGATTTTTAAATACGATTATTTTAAAATTGATTGTTGAAACTACGGTTACTTACTAGTAAATTTTTATGGCTGGATTTTATCATCACTTCCAAACAACTTATTAGAACGAAGGCCCATTGTCTTTTTTAACATGTACCCATCAAATTCTGCAGATAATTCATTCATTGAATTACACATTTGCTCTTTAGAAAACGATCTTACTTCTTCTTGTCTGATATTTAAATGCTGTGCAATGCTCCATGCATCAATATCAGCACCTAAGAATGAAAACGACCAGTTTCCTTTATCTGTAAGCGTTTTAATTTTATTCGCAATCTGTGCATAGTTATAAAACTGTGAAGCATTTTCTTCTCCATCGGTGAGAATAACCATTACCACATCATCATCTGCGGTAACTACTTCTTCTAATTGGGCAATGCGAGAACCAATTGCATCTAACAAAGCGGTTCCTCCATTGGGCTGGTACTGATTACGCGTTAATAATTGAATACAATTTGGTGCACTGTTAGAAATCACTTCTTTTACACTTGTATCAAATAGCGTAAGTGATACATAAATTTTTTGCTCTGGATTTTTTGCTGCTGTGTTACGAATAGACTCAATCTGTGAGTTTAATGCGTTTAGCGTTTCGATTTGTACGCTTGACATGCTGCCGCTTGCATCCATGATCAGCTGATAATAAGTTTTTGATTTCATGTTGTTGTTTATTTTTAAAATTAACGAGGCAAAGATGGCCTCACCAACAACGGTTTTCTAAATTTCTGCAACCTTGCCAAAACGGAATTGCCTGAAAAAGAAAACCCTGCAGTAATTAGTACCACAGGGTTTTTATAAAACTTAAAACAATGCTATCAAATAAATAACTTAATCACATAATAAGTTAAAGCAGCTAATAAACCAGAAATCGGAATAGTTAATATCCATGCCCATAACAAGCTAATAGTAACACCCCATCTCACCGCTGAAACTCTTTTCATCATTCCAACTCCAATAATAGATCCTGTAATTGTATGGGTTGTACTAACCGGAATTCCCAAAGAGCTTGTTGCAAACAAGGTAGCCGCACCAGCAGTCTCTGCTGAAAATCCTTCAAATGGACTTAGCTTAGTAATTTTACTTCCCATAGTCTTCACAATCTTCCACCCTCCAAACATTGTCCCTAAACCAATAGCTGAATAACAACTGATTTCAACCCAAGTTGGTATATCCTTGATGGACATTTTACCCGTCTTAGGATCCATTTCTCTCACCACATTTGCCCATTCAGGTATTGCCATACCCGTTGATTCCAAATGCTTCATGTAAATTAACAAGGCCGCTGATATGATACCCATTACTTTTTGTGCATCATTACCTCCATGACCTAAACTGAACAATGCGCTTGATGCTAATTGTAATTTACGAAACACTTTATCCACCTTTGATGGTCGGGCTTTCTTACATATTTGTAAAGTAATTACTGAAATAAGATAGGAAAATAGCATCCCCACAACTGGAGCAATTACAATAAATGCGATTACTACTAAAACGCCTGAAGGCATTCCACCATTATACCATGCAACACCTGCTTTACCCGCTTTATACCAACCAACACAATCCCATCCCCCGTGCGCAATAGCAGCACCGCCAAACCCGCCAATTAAAGTATGTGACGAGCTTGAAGGAATTCCTAACCACCACGTAAGTAAGTTCCAGATAATAGCAGCAATTAATCCCGCAAGAACAACATAAAGTGTTATATCTCCAATGACTGTTTTTGATACCGTATCGGCAACATGTAGCTTAAATAGCCAAAAGGCAAGCACATTAAAAAATGCGGCCCATATAACTGCTGCAACAGGACTTAATACTTGCGTACTCACTACTGTTGCAATGGAATTGGCTGCATCATGAAAACCATTGATAAAATCAAATACAATGGCAAGAATAATAACGATTACTAATAATGTAAGCATAGTGTTTTGCCTTAAGCCATTTTAATCATAATTGATTCAATCACATTCGCAGCGTCTTCGCATTTATCGGTAGCTGTTTCTAATGATTGTAAAATCTCCTTCATCTTAATAATCTGCACTGCATTCGTTTCCTTCTCAAACAAGTTGGCTACTGCATGATCAAAAATATCGTCTGCATGATTTTCAATACTATTAATACGAACTAATGATGCAGTAATGTCACGCATCTTCTGCATGTTTTTTAATTCTAAAACTGCACGACGTAATTCATCTGTCGTGTGCTCAATTAATTCGGCTAGTTTAACAATATCATTATCAAACTTTTCAATTTTGTATAATTCTATTCGCTTAGATGATCCATGAATAAAGTCAATAATATCATCAATCGCTGTTACTAATCGGTGAATATCTTCGCGATCATAAGGAGTGATAAAATTTTTACTCAATTCTGTAAAAATCTCATGCGTAATTTCATCACCCTGATGTTCGATTTTTTCAATTAAGCGTAGATAATGTGTTCTTTCCTCGCTGGTTTCAGCTGTTACTAAAGCATAAATCGCTTTACCACCTTCGTGAACGTTCGATGCTGCTTTATCAAATAAAGGGAAGAATTTACGATCCTGAGGAACGAAATACTTTAAGAATCCAAATGTTGACATAATTTTATTCTGTTTAATCGGGACGAAGTTAACTTTTTTATAATGTTTCTTCCTCCACTTAACAATTTCTTAATATTATAATAAAGGTTTGGGAATGTATGATAACCCCCTTTTTGGATCGATTGAAAGTACTGTTTTAATACTTTAATCCTTGGGATGATTTCTTTCGTATTATATCCATTAACTTGCACCAATTCTCTCATTATCTTTGCCCCATGTTTGAAAATAAAAATAACAGAACAGAGCTTCAGAATTTAGGTGAGTTCGGATTAATAGAACATATTCGTAATCAGGTTAAACTAACCCAATCTGGAAGTATAAAAGGCATAGGAGACGATGCAGCTGTAATTGACAATGGTGAAGGTCAGACCGTTGTTACAACTGACCTGCTCTTAGAGGGTGTTCACTTCGATCTATCATATTGCCCACTAAAACACTTAGGATATAAATCGGTAGTGGTTAACATCAGTGATGTTTGCGCCATGAATGCTATACCAAAACAAATAACGCTTGGATTGGGGATCTCTAATCGATTTTCGCTTGAAGCTATTGAAGAGTTTTATAGTGGTGTTCTTTTAGCCTGCGAACGATATGGTGTCGATCTTGTTGGAGGCGATACTACCTCTTCACAAAGCGGGATGGTAATTAGCATAACTGCCATAGGAATTGCTCCTGCTAAAGAGATGGTTTATCGTAATAGCGCGAAAGAAAATGATTTGATTTGTGTGACAGGCGACTTAGGCGGAGCTTATATGGGACTACAACTCCTTAGCCGTGAAAAGAAAATTTTTCTTGAAAATCCGAATGCTCAACCCGATCTTCAAGGGTTTGATTATATCCTCGAACGTCAGTTAAAACCTGAAGCACGTTTAGATATTATCCAACGTTTTAAAACCTGGTATTTACAACCAACATCTATGATTGATATTTCTGATGGACTTGCTTCGGAAATTTTACATATCTGTCATCAATCAGAAGTAGGTTGTCAGATTTATGAAGAGAAACTACCGATTGATCACTTAACCCGCGAACTCGGATTGGAACTCGGATTGGATGCTACGATGGCTGCATTAAATGGGGGCGAAGATTATGAATTGTTGTTCACGATTCCAATGAGCGAATATGAAAAAGTAAAAGATCGTGCAGAAATTAGTATCGTCGGACATATAACTCATAAAAGTGCGGGGTACCATTTCGTTGATAAACAAAATAATGTGCACCCGCTGTCTGCTCAAGGCTGGGATGCATTTCTATCAAAATAATTTAGACTACTGATTATCTCAGGACTTGAATCAATGAAAATTGGAATTATAGGAACGCGCGGAATCCCTAACTACTACGGAGGGTTTGAACAGTTTGCAGAATTTGTTGCAGTAAAATGGGTTGAGAGGGGTCATGAAGTTGTTGTTTATAATTCACATAATCATCCTTATCAAAATGATTCCTACAAAGGCGTTGCCCTTCAACATTGTTTTGATCCAGAATATAAAATTGGTACTGCTGGCCAATTTGTCTATGACCTTAATTGCATTCTGAATGCACGAAAACAAAATTTTGATATTCTACTTCAATTAGGTTATACTAGCTCATCTATATGGTCCTTTTTAATGCCGAAGTCCGCCAAAATTATAACTAATATGGATGGACTTGAATGGAAGAGAACGAAATACAAAACTATAGTTCAACGTTTTTTAAAAAGGGCGGAGGCATGGGCAGTTCGTAATTCTGATGCCTTAGTTGCTGACTCAAAAGGAATTCAAGAATATCTTGATAAAGAATATCATGTAACCTCCACTTTTATTGCCTATGGCGCAGAGGTGTATTCCCCAGTCCCGGAAGATGAATTGAAAAACTATAACGTAGTAAAAAATTCGTATTTCTTGTTAATAGCCCGTTTAGAGCCTGAAAATAATATTGAAGTGATTTTAGATGGGTTTGTAAAAAGTAAATCAACATTACCTTTTTTAGTGATTGGTAATTACCAAACGACTTACGGGAATTATCTGAAACAAAAATTTGAAACAGTCAAGAGTATTCGATTTTTAGGTGGCATATACGACCTGCAAAAATTAAATCAACTGCGTGCTAATTGTAAATTTTATTTTCACGGACATACCGTTGGAGGAACAAATCCATCTTTGCTGGAAGCTATGGGATGTGGAACAATGATTTGTGCACATCTAAATAACTTCAATCGGTCGGTACTATTAGATAATGCAAGTTATTTTTCAAATTCGGATGATATTAAAGAACTTCTTTCTAATAATTATTATGATTCTTTAGCTGTAGAAAGAAAAAATAATAACTTGGAGCGTATTCGAAATTTTTATAACTGGCCATTTATTGCTCAGGAATACCTTGACTTATTTGAAAAAGTTTTAAAAAAGAAAAAATAATTTTTTCGTTTCTTTTTCACATATTTGTAAAGAATGAAAAAATCTAAATTTGGCTTCTCTAAGTACATTCCAATCATTAATGCTTTATTGGATATTGGACTAGTAAACTTTTCATTCTTTTTGTCCCACTATTTTCGATTTCACTCGCTAAAACTTACACCTGAACATAATCAATTGGAATTTTTATTCCTAGCTAATTTTGTTTGGGCTGTACTTTTATACTACCATCGATCGAATGAGTTTTCCCGTATGGAACCATTTGAATCTATCCTAAAACGTTTTACAAGTTTGTTTTTTCTATATATCACTACCCTATACTTGTTTTTATTCATGCTAAATTTTGATAGGGTTTCTCGCTTGTGGATTTTTTATTATTTGGTTACTGCCTTTATACTATTGATTCTAGCACGCGTATTTTCATTAATGTTTTTTAAATGGTACAGAAAACATGGTAAAAATTATCGGAAAATTGTAATTGTGGGTACAGACGCAGTTAGCTTGCAACTTTTTGATTATTTAAATCATGATTTAACACTCGGATTTAAAATATTGGGCTTATTTGATTTTGGACAAGAAGGTAAAAATTTAAAAGAAAAGTATGCTGTACCTTACTTGGGAGACCGATCACAATTACTACCTTATTTATCTGAAAATGATGTAGACGAAGTTTACTGGAAGCTTACAGGAGAAAATGATCCATATCTTAAATCAGTAGTAGAGTATTGTGAAAACAATTTGATTCGTCTTCGTTTAATCCCATTTTTTGAATTAAGTGTCATCGGTAGAAAACCACATATCGATATGTATAATCTGATTCCGGTTATCACACTTCGTAAAGAGCCTTTACAAATTACTTATAACCGAATGGTAAAACGAAGTTTTGATGTTGTTTTTTCTTTGTTGGTTTTATTATTATTAGTTCCTACTGTTTTTTTAATTATCGCTAGTTTAATAAAAATATATTCACCAGGACCAATTTTCTTTAAGCAATTACGTAGCGGTGAAAATAACCGTGAATTTTGGTGTTATAAATTTAGAACGATGAAAGTAAATCCACTTTCTGATCAACTGCAAGCTACTAAAGAAGATAATCGCATAACACCACTAGGCAAGTTTCTAAGAAAAACTAGCTTGGATGAATTACCTCAGTTCTGGAATGTTTTAATTGGCGAAATGTCGGTTGTTGGACCTCGCCCTCATATGCTTAAACATACTGAAGAATACCGTCAGACTATCAGCAAATTTCTTGTTCGTCATTATGCCAAACCTGGTATTACTGGTTGGGCTCAGATAAATGGCTTTAGAGGGGAAACCAAAGAACTTGAGGATATGAAAAACAGAGTTGAAGCAGACATTTGGTATGTAGAAAACTGGTCGTTACTTCTCGATATACGAATCGTAATCGTCACAGCATGGAATATGCTTCGCGGAGAAAAGAATGCTTATTGATTTCATTTATTGATGAATTTACTATTGTCTTTATTACTTTTGCGCAACCAAACGACTTCTTATAATTAACGCTTAATAATTAAATAATTTAAATCAATCATATTATGTCATTCACATTACCATCACTTAATTACAATCTAGACGCTTTAGAGCCGCATATCGATGCTCGCACAATGGAAATTCACCATGGTAAACATCATCAGGCCTATGTTACAAATCTCAACAATGCTATTGCAGGAACCGACGCTGAAAATGCAAGTATCGAAGATATCTGCAAAAACATCAGCAAATATCCAATGCCAGTACGTAACAATGGCGGCGGACATTACAACCATTCTATGTTCTGGTTAATCATATCCCCTAACGGTGGTGGACAACCGAAAGGAACATTAGGTGAAGCAATCAACAAAACATTTGGAAACTTCGAAGATTTTAAAACAAAATTCAATGCTGCAGCAACAACACGTTTTGGTTCAGGATGGGCTTGGTTAATTAAAAATGCTAATGGCGAATTAGAAATTTGCAGTACGCCTAATCAAGATAATCCGTTAATGGACATTGCAGAGGTAAAAGGATTTCCAATTATTGGATTAGATGTTTGGGAGCATGCTTATTACTTACACTACCAAAACCGTCGCCCTGATTATATCAACGCATGGTGGAACGTAGTAAACTGGGATGAAGCAGAGAAAAGATTTACGATGTAAGAATTCGTTAAACGAAAAAATAAAAACCCCGATTATCATCGGGGTTTTTTATATAAATTAACTATTACTTTAAAATTAAGTGCATTTATTGCTTTATCAATCGCACATTAGTTTTCTCCTTCGTGATTTGATTTTCGAGAATGCAATTATACATGCCACATTTAAAATCGCTGATGTTGATGGGATGCTTATATCCCGATTGCTCAATTTGTACAAATTGTCGATACACTTCTTTACCAGCCATATCATTAATATAAACAGAATAATATCCAGGATTGGTAGTTTCTACTATTATATCGCAAGGACCATTTGAAGGATTTGGGAAAGCATTAACAATACAATTTGTGTTTTTACGATTCAATGCAATGATGCCACTCTTAGAAGTTGTTCCATCAAAATCTGTTTGCATTAATTGATAGTAAGTAATACCATTTGCAGGATGATTATCTTTTAAAGAATAGTTCAAAGGTAAATTACTATTGCCTGCACCTTTCACCGTACCAATATTTTCAAATGTAATTCCATCAAACGATCTTTGAACGGTAAAGTAGTCATTGTTCTTTTCCGTTGCTGTTACCCATTCCAGCAAATTATACTTTTCATGCAAGGTTCCATTGAATGATAATAACTCAATAGGCAATGGCGATGAAATTTGTCCGATACTCATTACACCAAAGCCACTCATCGAAGTACGAGCCGCCAGGACAGTGTTACTTCCAATCACACAATTACCATCTAACCCCCACGTAATACCGTTATCAGTTGACTTTACAATTGTGGTTCCTGCATTGATGC
Source organism: Bacteroidota bacterium (assembly GCA_046303115.1). Taxonomy (GTDB): domain Bacteria; phylum Bacteroidota; class Bacteroidia; order AKYH767-A; family OLB10; genus CAINEC01. The sequence continues at coordinate 15,098 of JBKCGZ010000185.1, forward strand.
TTGCATTCGTTTGACCTGTTGAAGCTATCGTCATATTATAATTCCCTGTTGCAATAGCGGGTGTAGAAGTAATTGTCCAATACCCTGAATTAAACAACGGCAATAATCCATAATTAACTCCACCGCAGTCGTTAGATACTGGTCCCATCGAAACTGTACCTGGCCATGTATCGAAACGTGCCATAAGCTCGGTTACATTACTAGTGTTTGTAAAATTAATATCAACTGCTTCGTAGCCCTTACCAGACTTTCCAACTGGGAATTGATAAGTAGCAACTGTACCATTAGTGGCTCTGATTAAATTTCCTTGTATGTAAGAAGTTGAACCGCCACCAACAATAGCGGTTGTATTTACATTTTTAATATTCATATTATAAATACCTGTAACTACAATACCACCTGTAAGTGTTAATGATCCAGTATTAGATACATTCATGTTGGATTGCAAGGTTAATGTACCTGTCGTTTTATTTATAAAGATTTTTTGTAAATCAAGATCTTTGCTTCCCTCATGATATGTTTGATTATTTGTCCCTGTAAATTCTAAAGTAGAATTAATTGGTGCAGTAACAGAAGCAGATGGATTTGTAAAATTTCCTTTTAATCGAATTTTTTTACCATTCATGTTAACACTAGCTGCACCTGCATTATTAATCCAGTTTCCAACAATATCTGCATCTTGTAAAAAAGTTAACGAGCCACCTGTTTTTACTACTGAGAAATTACCAAATTGATTCGCAACAATCATATTTCCATCAATAGTTTGCACTGCTGCATTTTTAAACTGAATAGTACTACTTGTTGGCATCACTAAGGATCCACTGTTAGTATAATTTCCACTAATATTTAAAATACAATTTAATCCAAATGTTAGTGTCGCGCCTTCCTGAATAGTTAAATTTCTACAATTTATAGTTGTGTTATCTGGTATGCTAGGCTGTACTGTTGCACCGCTATATATCACCACATCTTTAGAACTATCAGGTATTGCACATCCAGCCCAGTTATTAGCATTATTCCAACTATTGCTAACAGATCCAAGCCATGTTAATGAATTAATCACTCCAGGATAATTAATTTTAACTCGGAAATCACCTGTTGCATTACTTCCATATTCCCAAAAACGAAGTCGAAGTGTATCGCCCGGTGTTAAACAACTCAAATTAACATATGGCATTAATCCATTACTTCCTCCACCATCATCATAACAACTTATTAATGCTAATGAATTACATCCACCTGAATAAACGGCCATCGCCATATCAGTTACTGAACCTGTATCTGTGTTAATATTAATTGCGCCCGTTGCAGGTACTACAACTTTAATCCAAATATCAGCTCCAAGATAATTTCCACAGCCTGGTGCTGTTACACCGGCACTTGAGGTAGCCATTGTATTTGTAAAATATGAATACGCTGTGTTTGCGGTTAATAAGGTTGCGGAACAAGGGTTATCATTAGCTGGGGGATTCCCATTTATAACACATATTGAACCAGCCATATTAGAAGACCCATTACCAGTCAAGCGACCAACTCTAATAAAGTATGTTGTACCAACAGTAGAAGCAAATGTGATTTCTTCTACTCCTAAACCAGCGACATTATCAACGCAACTCATATAGGTTAAAGAAGTACATGATCCTCTATAAATCCATATACCCGCATCACGTGAGGTGTTTTGATATCTCACTGTTGAAGAAGTTCCAGTTGCAGTAAATTTTGCCCATGCATCATCTACTAAACTAGCAGCCGAACAACCTGTCAAGTTATTCGTCGACTTAGTTAATG
>JBKCGZ010000186.1:0-8998 GCA_046303115.1 Bacteroidota bacterium
TACGTCGGATGAAATTAAATCGACTATGCACAAACATTTGCAAGGAAATGAAATTGGTTTAGTAGGTTATTGGGATTTTAATCAAACTACTGGAACTACATTACCTGATTTAACAGGTAATGGTAGTGATGGTACGTTAAACGCATCGGCAGCTTATTATTCTTGGGCTCCTTCATATGCTGCAGTAGGTAATGAGGCAATGTATTTAATGAATGATGTGAATGGGGTTTGGTTTGGTAAAGATCCTTCCTTATATAACTATAGCACTACAACAAATGGATTAAATATTATTTCATCCATAGGTTCAAAGAAATTTGATTATGCTGTATATGGACATAATGATTCATCCGGAGTTTCGACTAGTTATTTACCCGCTAATGCACCGCTTGATTTTAAAAGAACATCTCGTGAATGGTTATTCAATAAGGGTGGTAACGTGAATGCTGATTTGTATTTCAATTTAAGTTATGCCGCAAATGGTGGTGATTCATTAACTAAAAATCTCCCTGTTCAAAATTACACCTTACTCGTTCGTGATTCGATGAATCAAAATTATTCGGTTGCTGGAACAGCAAGTTCGTTATTAGCGAATGGAACAATCGTGAAATTTACAGGAGTGAATCTTCAAAATAAATATTACGCAATAGGAGTGGGAAGTTCTCCACTTACATCTATACAGCAATTGAATCCAGATAATAAAGATATTTTGTTATTGCCTAATCCAACTAATGGCAACTTTAATTTATACAATGTTGCTGATGCCTCAATCATGATTTTTGATGTGAATAGAAAGTTAGTGAAGTCATTATACTCGAATGATATTGCAATAAATGTTTCTTCGGATGATTTGGCCAATGGACTTTATTTCGTTCAGATTATTCAATCAGGAAAAGTATCATCAAAAAAATTAATGATTAATCGATAAGCTAAAAACACACCAACTATACAATGAAAAAATTTTACACCTTACTATTTGTTTTTGTTGCTTCGTTGATAAGCACCAACACAAATGCACAGTATCACTTAAATCTTGATGGAACTAACGATTATGTTCGTGTTCCAACTTATGCATCATTGCAAGGAGCATCAGGAGTAACTGTTGAAGCATGGATTAATGCTACTGCATGGAAAACTCCGATCTATAAAGGAAGCGTTATTTGTACAGGAAATAATGTCGGACAAAATAATGGTTTCGATTTACGCGCCGCGGAGAATGGGAAAGCAGAATTTAATTTGAGTATTGCTGGTAACTGGACAACGGCTACATCAGCGCCCATTATGCAAACAGGAACATGGTATCATGTTGCTGGTGTATATTCTGGTGATTCCATCATGATTTACATCAACGGCGTTTTACGTGGATTAACAATCGTGAGTGGTGGAATGGTTCCTTCAACAGGAAATCTATGTATTGGTGAATCTCCAGGTTGGTTAGGTCGTTCATTCAACGGAAGAATTGATGAAGTTCGTTTTTGGAATTACGGAAGAACACAATCACAAATTACTTCAACCATCTGTTCATCATTAACAGGAACTGAACCTGGTTTAGTTGGATATTGGAAATTAGATGCAACAAATGGAACGACAACAGCTATTAACTCTGTGGCTGGTGGAAACAATGGAATTTTAATTAATACTACGCTTGCGTCTGTGTGGCAAGGTGGTGACTATACATGTACGCTGAGTAGTCCTGATGTAGGTGTGAGTGCTATCGCAGGACCAGCATCCAATTTCAATTTAACGAATGCAGAGCAAATTAGTGTGGTGGTTAGTAATTACTCAACTAATCCATTAACAGGGTTTCCAGTTAGTTATAAAATTGGAAGTAATCCAACTGTAACAGAAACAATGAATGGAGTGGTCCCTCCGTTTGGAACATACACTTATACCTTCTCTCAAACAGCGGATTTATCCGTTTATCAAAACTATAACGTAAAGGCCTATACGAGCTTGTCAGGAGACGTAGTAGCTACGAATGATACTATTAATAAAGTCATAAGTAATTTTGCGACAGGAACTAACTTTGGTGTGAACTTCGATGGATTAGATGATAAGATTATCATTAACAATGCTCCTCAACTAAATCCAACTTCAGCAATTACGGTTGAAACTTGGATTAATGCTTCTGCATGGAAGAATAGTATTTCTGATGGATCTATCATTGCGAAAGATATCAATGCTCCTAACAGAGGTTATATTTTACGTTGTGGAAATAACGGAAGCGTTGAATTCATGATCTCTGATAATGGTACATGGAAGTCGGCTTCATCGCCATCTATTTTGTTAACGAATCGCTGGTATCATATAGCTGGTGTGTATGATGGTAGCAATGTAATGTTATACGTGAACGGAGAGAAAGTAGCTTATACTCCTGCATTTTCTTTTTCACCATCTCCAACTAATTTATACGTTGGAGAAAGTCCTACCTATAGTGGCAGAACATTCGCTGGTACAATCGACGAAGTGCGCATCTGGAATATTGCTAAATCGACAACAGATATTCAATCGAACATGACAACTTCATATTCAGGTAATGAACCTGGATTAGTTGCTTATTATAAATTAGATGAGGGGTTAGGCAATGCCGTTATAAATGACCAAACTGCAAATGCTAATTCAGGGACATTAACAAGTTTTGTTTTAGGAAATGCATGGGTTAGTGGGTATGAATTAATTCAAAATGATGTTACTGTTTTAGGATTAGATGCTCCTAATAATTTAACAGCATTCACAGGTGCATCGCGTATAAAAGTAAAAGTGAAAAATACAGGGTTTAATTCAGTGTCAAATATTCCTGTTTCTTATCGTGTGAATAATGGAACAGCGGTGAACGATACTATTTACACAACACTTCAGCCGAATCAGGTATACACTGCTTTGTTTAATAAAGTAGAAGATTTATCCGCATTAACAACATCAACAATATCTGCTCGTGCTTCATTAGGAAACGATAATGACTATCGAAATGATTCATCTTACATTTCATTAACTAAGCCAAGTACAAGCAATACTATTGTTGCATTTAACAATCTTCAACATGACTTTGCGGCGAATGGACAAACACGTTTTGCAGATGTGATTTTTCCTGAAGGACCAGAACAATGGAGTCAGATAATCATGCATGTATCTGTTGCTTGTCCAACAACTGGTTGTGACCCTTGGGATCAGGCTGGTAAAATCTCAATTTTCAAAAACGGACAAGAATATGAATTAGGAAGATTTATTACTCCTTACGGAATGGCATGCGGTCCTTGGGATATCGATGTAACTGACTTTAAAACATTGTTGGTTGGGAAGCAAAAGTTGCAATCGTTCATACAAGTATGGGGTGCTTCAGGTTGGTTATTAAGAGTAACATTTGAATTTATTGGAGGAACAAATCCTTATCCTTTCCAAAAGATCACTCCGCTTTGGAATACCGATTATCATATTTACGGTGATCCAAATATTCCTTATACATTACCAAACTTCAATATTCCATTTGAAGCAAAAACAAAAACTTCTAATTTAAGAATGACAATAACTGGTCACGGCCAGGGTAATACAAGTAATGCTGCTGAATTTTATAATGCTACACATAGTGTGAAGGTAAATGGTTCAACTGCATTTAGTCATAATGTATGGAAGAACAATTGCGGTCAAAACTCCTGTGCGAATCAAAGCGGAACATGGACGCTTTCAAGAGCTGGCTGGTGTCCTGGACAAGGAGTAACTCCAATCGAGAACAATCTAACGGGTAGCATTACCCCAGGAACGACTTCTTCTATTGGTTACACACTTCAAACCTATACAAATGCATTGAACACAGGATATAATGGCGGTAGTCACACAGAGCCTTATTTTAGAATTCATGCGTATGTTGTTGAAAGTAGCGACTCAGCTCAAAACTTCTCTGATTATATCAATGCAACAGCTGCAAGAATTACTGCACCATCATTTGCTTCTCAGTTGTCAGCTAATGAACTGGTAAAAGTGATGATTAAGAATACAGGGTCAATTGATTTAGTTCAACCAGAAGTAAGTTGTTTTGTAAATGGTAATTTGATTGTTACCGATACTATTAATACTACAATATTAGCAGGCGATAGTTTAGAATTTACATTTAGTCAGACAGCTGATTTATCTATTGTAAATGACTATACTATTCATGCTTTAGTAACTAAGACAGGTGATGCAAATGCTTCGGATGATATTGCTACAAAGCGTATATTCCAGATTACTGGTATAGATGAGATGAATAAGTCGATAAATATTTCAGTAATTCCAAATCCTAATAATGGATCATTTACTTTAAAAGCAGAAGATGCAATCGGAAAAGTGAATGTAACGGTGGTGGACATCCATGGAAAAGAAGTGTATTCATCTAATGAAACAAATACATCATCTGTTTATCAAACGCAAATAAACTTGATCAATGTTGCAAAGCAAATGTACTTTGTGAAAGTAAAGACAGAGAAAGGTATTTCAATTCAAAAAGTAAGCGTGCAATAATGACATTAAGAGAAAAGTTTCTTGAAGATGGATTTATCATTCTGCCTGACTTCAATACAAACGAAGCATGTGATGCATTAATGGCTCGCGCTGAGAAATTATCTCGCGAGTTTGATTATAAAGGACATGCTTCCATTTTTCAAACTTCTGAGCAAACAAAAACAAGTGATGAGTATTTTTTAAATTCAGGAGGAAATATTTCATTCTTCTTTGAAAAAGATGCCTTCGATGAAAATGGCGAATTGAGAAATGATGTATTTCACTCTTTGAATAAAATCGGACATGCGATGCATGATTTAGATGAGGTCTTTAATGATTTTACGCGTTCGCCTCAAATGAAAAAGTTGGCTGCTGATTTAGAATTGGAAGATTGGTTAGTCATCCAAAGTATGTATATTTTCAAGCATGCAAAAATAGGAGGAGTAGTTGATGTGCATCAAGATGCGAGTTTCTTGTATACAGAACCTACATCTTGCATTGGATTTTGGTATGCTTTAGAAGATGCTACTATTGAAAATGGATGTATGTGGGCAATGCCCGGAGGACATAAAACATCGTTGCGTTCTTGGTTTAAACGAAAGGAGGGAGGTGGCACTGAAATGGAAATATTAGATGAGTCACCAATAAGTTTGGAAGGCATGATTCCATTGGAAGTGAAAAAGGGGACATGTATCGTGTTAGATGGCTATTTACCTCATTACAGTAAGCCAAATTCAAGTGGTAAGTCTAGGCATGCTTATGCAATACATACAATTGATAAAAAGGCTTATTATCCTGAAAGTAATTGGTTACAACGGGAAATGTCAAACGTAAAAGGCTTTTGAACTAAGTCTTAAGTTTTGATATTTGAGATTTTATATATTTGCCCCTGATTATTTAAATGCTCGCATGTTAAAAATATTCAAGTGCTCGTTATTTTATGTTTTTATTTCTTGCATTATTGTTTCTTGTCAGCCAAATGGCAAAGGCAAACAAGATAAGGATAGCAAGCAAGCTACAGTCGCTGATGCTACAGCCAAAAATATTAAGCCAATTGATAATAGTGCAGATACTGATTCAATTAAATACAGAAAGGATTTACTTGCTTTCTTAATGCATCCAAATGTATTACCAGACTCATTAATTAAACCGATAGATACTATTGGAATACCAGGACTTGACCTTGAAAAATACCAGGGGAAATCTAAGAGTAAAAAGAAAAAATTGAAAGTAAATTTCAAAAATGGAATTTTCTTAATCGCGAAAACGGGTAAAGGGCTAACATTTAAAAATGTTAATGGTGCTCGTAAAAAGCCAGGTAAGCAGTTTAAGTTTTGCGCCTACGATAATTTATACAATACATTGTATATGGCTGAGATCCGTAAGGATTCTAATTTTACCGTATTTGGTGTTTGCTTAAATACAGGTGATATATTCGATTTATGGGTAAATGACACGCTTACTGCGAACGAAAAACAATATGCATATTCATTTTCACCAAACTACAGATGGCTTTTAAAAACTGCAGTAAATGATGGTTTTTATAGTTGTTTGTTGTTGGATGTTTCTACCGGAAATGAAATGATGTTTATTGAAAACAGTTCATCTAAATATACGCATTTTACAATTCAACCAAATTGGTTTAATAACACCGATTTTTCTTTTGTTGAGTTAAATTTAGAATTTGAAGGAGCTATTTATAATAAAGATTACGGTGCCTATTTAGCGGCTTTGAAGAAGAAAAACTTCGAACCATTCAAAGTTAAAAATCTACCACTTAAGGGTACAAAATTCGAATATAGAATTAAGCCAGGCTATACTTCTACTGAACTTTTGAAAAAATCGCAGGTGTCGTTGTAATTTACAATTGCTTGTTAGAAATTCTGCATTCTATTGATTTATTTTTTTCGTTTTTGATGTAATTTTAAGCATCAAAAATAATTTATGAGATTAAAATTACATTTAGCATTTTCAACAGTATTTGCGTTGTGTTGTTCAATATATTCTGCAAGCGCACAAACCGTAAATACAAATATATCTGAATCAGTTCCTGAAACTGTTATAGATATTGATGGTAACACTTACCATACTGTTGTGATTGGTGATCAGGTTTGGATGCAAGAAAATCTTAGGACTAGAAAATATAGAAATGGAAAGTTGATTGCAAAAAACCTTACCAATGCACAATGGGGATTAAACAAAACAGGGGCATGTGCGGTATATGATAATGACTCTATAAAAGAAAATGCCTTTGGTTTATTGTATAATTGGTATGCAGTGGCTAATCCAGCAGGATTATGTCCTGTGGGTTGGCATGTTTCTAAAGATAAGGAGTGGAATCAAATGGTTAAGTATTTAGATGACTATGCTGATACAACTGAATTAAAGCGTGTGCAAAGTGAAGTAGCAGGTGGACAATTGAAAGAAATTGGAATCACACATTGGGCTAGTCCTAATACAGGAGCCACTGGCACAGCTAACTTTTTAGGGTTCTCAGGAGGTAATAAAAGCGTCGACGGTAAGTGTAATGATGTTGGTGCTTACGGATATTGGTGGACATCCACAGCATCATCTAATGCCGAAGCATACGGTAGATTATTAAGTTATTTTAATAGTAATATCGATCGATTTAAAACATCGAAGAATCTTGGTTTTTCTGTTCGATGTGTAAGGAATCTTAAATGTGTAAAAAAGAGGAATTGATACTTTTTAAATTATAAATAGAAGGGAGGTTTTAGCCTCCCTTTTTTATTAAATTCAATATTAAACGACATTAAATATTTACAAACGTTTATTCTTCGATATTTGATAATTAGTATATTAATTTTGCGTTCGATTTTTAAAAATTGTTTTAAATAGTAAATAACTAAAAAATTAGAACAAAATGCAACCTGCAAAAAAGACATTAGTAACTAAAATTCTTAATGTTCGTGGTTATCAAGTTATGCTTGATACAGATCTAGCAGCAATTTATAAGGTGGATGTTAAAATATTTAATCAAGCTGTAAAAAGAAATAAAAAGAGATTCCCCCCATCTTTTTGTTTTCAGCTTACCAAGAAAGAATGGGAAAACTTGAGGTCACAATTTGTGACCTCAAGTTTGAATCACGGTGGTAGAAGATATCTTCCTTATGTATGCACAGAACAAGGCGTGGCTATGTTGTCTGCAATACTAAAAAGTTCTGTGGCAATAACAGTAAGTATTCAAATTATGAATGCATTTGTTTTAATGCGTAAATCAATTTCTCAATATGATGGAATAAATCAACGTTTAGAATCAATCGAATTAAAACAACTTCAATCTGAAAATAAAATATCTAAAATATTTAAAGCACTAGAAAAAAGTAATACAATTAATCAAGGAATTTTCTTTGATGGACAATTATTCGATGCACATGTTTTCGTTAGTGACTTAATTCGTAAAGCAAAAAAATCAATTGTTGTGATAGATAATTATGTTGATGAAACAACACTATTGCTGTTATCAAAGAGAAATAAAAAAGTTAGTTGTGAAATACATACGAGGCTTACACTTAGTTTAAGAAGTGACTTGGAAAAGCACAATGCCCAGTATCCAGAAATCATTTTGTTCTTTAATAAATTAAGTCACGATCGATTTTTAATCATAGATGATAAATTAGTATTTCATTTTGGCGCGTCATTGAAAGATTTAGGTAAGAAGTGTTTTGCATTTTCAAGAATGGATAGTTTTTTACTTGAATTGAAAAGCAATGTGATTAATCGTTCTAAAGCGAGTTAAGAAATTAGCGTTTTCTTCCTTTGAAAATGTGCAAGTAGCTTATTTGTGGCATTACTATGTTTGTACTGCTAACCCATTTTTCTGTGTAGTATGGTGTATCATACATCATTGAACCACTTTTTAAAAAAGTACATCTTATATCAATCATTCCACTTGTATTTTTATCTTTCGGTAATACTTTGAAACCAATACCTAGTCCGTAGCTAAAAACACTTGATGTTTTACTATCGAGTGTGGTGTAATCTGCGTTGTCGGATAAGAAATTATCCAGGTTGTTATTATAATGAGTTGCAATAATAAAAAGTTTAGTCCCTACAATTACATCCATGTAAGTCATGACTCTACCTTGTGCCGGACCTTTAACTCTCGATAAAAAATTAATCGTATAAAAATTGTTGTTGGTTTTAAAAACTGAATCTTTCACCATTCCAAAGTAACCAACCCCTAGGTCAAGTCCTATTTGAATATTTTCATTTGTTTTTACAGGTGTGAAAATTAAACCAAAATTGAGACCGACTCCTGCATTTATTCTTGACTTCTTAGCTAAATCACCAAGTGGTATTATAGTTTGAAATCCAAACTAAGTTTCGCCGGAGTATTTTGTACTATCATTTTGTTGAGCATAGGTTGGTTTGACTGACAAAAAAAATAGAATGATTGCTATAGATGCAATAAAGAATTTGGAGTTTAACATGTTTGGTAGTTAGTACATGTTTAACTATAACATGCTGATTTAAATTTGTTGTTTGTGAAGGTAAGTTTATATTA
>JBKCGZ010000187.1:0-3004 GCA_046303115.1 Bacteroidota bacterium
CCGCTAAATTAAAAAATAAGCCTTGCATAGGATTAAGCAATCAAGCTGCAGCCTTGCATCCAAAAGCAGCTCAACCAAAGTTTACTGATCCAATCGGCAAATTAGTTTTACGTAAATACGCTCCCGTTAGTTATGCGTATGGATTCCATTTCATTAGTTTTGACAAAACAGTTGCTACTCCTATTATCCGACAAGCGATAAGAAATGCAGAAAGAAAAACACTTAACCATATTACTGTTTATCTTCCAGCGTTTGATGATAAGTATATAATTGAAAAATTGAAGTACGCCTCTACGGTTCCATTTCAAATCTTTAGTAAACACACAAAAGTTGCTTACAAGAAAGGAAACTTTACCGTCTTCCCTTTAAAGAGCGAGCCATTTATAGAAAGCTTAGCAACATGCAATGGTGTTATTACCAATGCAGGATTTGGAACTACATCGGAAGCTTTATTCTTAAAGAAGAAGTTGCTTGTTATTCCAATGAAAAATCAATTTGAGCAACATTGTAACGCTGCTGTTTTAAAATCGATGGGAGTACATGTTTTAAAGAATTTAAAAAAGAAAAATATTGATCTCGTATCTGATTGGATTGCCAATGCAAAGCCCGTGAAAGTCGACTATAAAGATAACACCGAAGAACTTATCGACTTAATTATTAAAAAGCATGCATTTGAAAAATTAAATCAATCCGTTAAACGTGATACCAGCTTCTTAAGAAGGCTAGTTGCTGGAGAACAATTAGAAACAGCTTAACGATGAGAGACGAATTTGTTTGGGGGGTGGCTACCTCCGCTTACCAGATTGAAGGTGGAAAATATGCTGATGGAAAGAGAGCATCAATATGGGATGAGTTTTGTAAACGAAAAAATAAAATTCAGAATAATCATAAAGGCGATCATGCATGTGACTTTTTTTATCAATATAAAAACGATATCCAACTTTTAAAACAATTAGATATACCTAATTTCCGATTTTCTATTTCATGGCCAAGAGTAATTCCTTTTGGTGAAGGATTTATTAATCATAACGGACTTGGCTTTTACGATCGTTTGGTGGATGAGTGTTTAGAAAATGATATCACGCCGTGGATCACATTATATCATTGGGATTTGCCACATGCTTTAGAACTTAAAGGTGGTTGGACAAATCGCGATATTATAAGTTGGTTTGACAACTACACCGAAGTAGTTGCAAAAAAATTAGGTGATCGCGTAAAGAACTGGATGGTATTGAATGAGCCGGTTGTATTTACAGGTGCAGGATATTATTTAGGTGTTCATGCGCCAGGTAGAAAAGGCGAAAGCAATTACTTCCCTGCATTACATCATACAGCAATCTGTCAAGCACAAGGAATTAAAACACTAAAAGAAAATGTAAAAGATGCCCACGTGGGTACTACATTTTCCTGCTCGCATATATCGCCTAACAACCCTAATAATGAAAATGATATTATTGCTAGCAACAAAGTTGATGCACTAATAAATAGATTATTTGTTGAACCATTGTTGGGATACGGATATCCTATTCATGATCTTCCTTTTTTATCGCGACTAGACAAATATATGTTGCCGGGAGACAATAAATTAATCATAGCCTGTCCAGATTTTATCGGCGTCCAAAATTATACGCGCGAAGTAGTAAAGCATAATTTTCTTCAACCTGTTTTAAAAGCTAAAATAATAGATGCTAAAAGCAGAAATGTAGATCGCACAGTGATGAACTGGGAAATTTATCCAGAGTCAATATATGAAATGATAAAGAAGTTTAATTCCTATCGTCATATTTCAGAAATATATGTGACCGAAAATGGTGCTGCTTTTAAAGATGAAGTACTCCCTGATGGAGAAGTGAACGATGTAAGAAGAGTAGAATATTTAAAATCCTACGTTCAGCAACTACTTAGAGCGAAAGAAGAAGGTATGAAGGTAAATGGTTATTTTGTATGGTCGTTGCTTGATAATTTTGAATGGTCGGAAGGCTATGCTCCACGCTTTGGAATTGTACATGTGAATTATAAAAATCAAAAAAGAACAATTAAAAGTTCTGGCTACTGGTACAGTGAATTTATTCGACAATACAAAGAAGCTGAAAAACAGACACTACAAAAAGCAGTGTCTGTTTCAGAAGAAGAGCATTAATTTTAATGTGATACAACTACTTTTTGCGATCCGCTTCCATTATTTGTATCTACTTTAATAAAGTAAACGCCATTAGAATATTCCAATGTATTCAATATAGTTGAAGATAAACCTTCAATATTTTCTGAATAAATTGTTTGGCCTAATAAATTAACTAGCATTAACGCTGTAGCATTTTTGAAGTTTATTGTTACTGCATCATTTGCTGGATTTGGATAAACACTAAAATTCTCAATAGTATTTTCGGTTAACCCCACTGGTGAAGGTGGTATATACTTAACACTACAAAGAGTACCATTTAAGTAGCCTTTCAACGTAAAGATACTTCCATTATTAAACGATGGTGCTAGCAAAATAAATTTAACTAATGCCAACGTTGTGTCGTTTGTACAAGGAGTAAACGTACTCGATGTAAAACGAATGGTTGAATCAATTGCGAAATAATTTGATAATCCCAATAAATAAGTTGTCACATTAATGGTAGTATCATATTGCAAAGCAGCATGATCATACTTCAATGAAAAATCTACTGCATACACTAAATCATCTGACTTAATAGATACTGGAATTTGAATTGGTCCACTTACTCCAGTTAATTGGGAGCAATCAAAGATCACGCTATCTAACGCATCTATTGTTTGCACATCCATTTGCTCAGGAGCAGCAGTTGATTTATTTTCTTGAGCAATAACATTACATGAAAAGAAAATAAATAATAGTATTAGTAATTTTTTCATCATTGGTTTATTAGTTTATTCTAGTTATAAAAAAGGTCGGTTCAAAAAGCTTGAACCGACCTTTTAAGATTAGAAAATTATTATTTGTTTACAACAACTTTCTTTACAGAAACATTCGTTCCATTGT
>JBKCGZ010000188.1:0-21726 GCA_046303115.1 Bacteroidota bacterium
TGGATAGATTGATGAGATCGTTTTTCGGTTTAGAAGCCGGAATTTCTAATTTCATTTGGAAACCATGGACGATTGTTTCTTATATGTTTTTGCATGATGATATTTTTCACATCTTGTTTAATATGTTGTTCCTTACTTGGACAGGTAAATTGTTCTCTGAGTATCTCGGTAATCAAAAGTTGAGTGCCACTTATTTTTTAGGTGGTATTTGTGGTGGATTGTTTTATATGGTCGCTTATCAGATCTTTCCAGCGTTTGCTAATCATGATCAGGCGATATTAATTGGCGCATCTGCTGGAGTGCTTGCCGTGTTTTTTGCTGCTGCGACTTTGTTGCCAAATTATACTACGCAACTATTATTTATTGGTAGTATCAAATTGAAATTCCTGGCTATCATTATGTTTTTACTTTATGCATTTAGTATTCCCAGCGGGAATGCAGGTGGACATATAGCGCATATTGGTGGGGCGTTGTTTGGTTTCGTTTCTATTAAGTTTTTACAATCCGGAACCGACATCACTAAGTGGTTTTCAAAGTTATTCTCATTTAAATCAAGGTCACGCACGAATATGAAAGTAGTTTATCGCAGTAATGAAAATGCTGACGAGATTTACTTGAATAAACAACGCATGACGCAAGAGAACTTAGATCGCATTCTCGATAAAATAAACCGCTCTGGTTTTGATAGTCTTACCGCCGACGAAAAAGAGTTTTTGTACAAGGCAAGTGGCAAATAACTATTTTCTCAAATTGGGAAAAGGTTGTGCCGAATAGGGATAAATCAAGTTGTTTTCTCGATTTTGGCTATTAAAAATTCTTTTATATGACATTGAATGTCAAGCATAATTAAAATAAATTTCTTAATATTGCAGACCCATTTGGCCGTTGGTATAATAATGGGAATACTATACTAAAATTATTAAAAATCTATCCTCATGCGAGTTAAAATCTCCTTCTTACGCGATCAGGCATCAGCAAACACAATTCCTCTTCATCATCAGTCTTTATTGTGTGAATCATTAATTCCTATGATTGAAGCAATTGGCGGTGATGCTTCTCAATTTAGTTTCTCTTCATTGAAAGGTACTTCAAAAATTCAAAACGGATTCATGCGTTTTTTGAGTTCTAAAGTAACTTTAGTGGTATCTAGTTGTCAGGCAGATAAATTAGAGCAATTAGTATCAAAGATTTTTGAACAACCTTATTTAGCAGTAGGTAAAATGAACTTAATGCCTCGTAGTCATGAGTCAATCACCGATCCTGAATTCTCAGTTAAGATGCGTTACTTATGCATTAGTCCATTGATTCTTGTTGATCCACGTGTTGATGCTGAAAGAAGTCAAATTTCAATTGATCCAACTTCACATGAGTTTTCAGATATTTTATACGAGCAAACATTAGATCGTATGGAGAAAGCAGGATTTACAGAAGCAGATCTAAATAATTTTGCTGAGTTCGATGCGCAACCAGATCAAGATTACGTTCAGAAAATTAATGAGTCAGGAAAAAAATTCGCTCGTTACTATAAAGCTAATGATGGTAGCAATATGATGGGATATTTATTACCATTTACATTGCATGCACATGTCGATGTTCACCGTTTTATCTGGGAATGTGGTATCGGCGCTATGACCGAAGAAGGTTATGGTATGGTAGATATGGTTAAAGAATAATATTCGTTAATAAAACATTTTGGCAGACAGGACTTTTTAAGTCCTGTTTGTTATTTTTGGCCTGCCCCAAAACAATATGAATTCAAAAAATAAAAAACGATTAGTCATTCTCTTTTCAATCGTTACGATTTTAATCATTATCATATTTGCCATCCGACAACCAATTCTAAACTATGTTATCGAGAAGGCAAAAGTTAAAGTAAAGCAGAAATTTAACGCAACACTCGTTGTTGGTAATGCTGAGTTTAATGGAATACGTGAGCTGTGCATTGATGATGTGGCACTCATTCCCTCTAATGGTGATACGCTTTTCACCTTAAAGCACCTGAGCGCGAAAATCAGATTGTCGAAATTATTAGTTGGTAAAGTCACTACTCGTTCGTTAGTAGCGCAAGGAATATCTATTACTTTAGTCAAAAAAGATTCAATCGATAATTATACTGCCTTTTTGAAAAGTGATAGTAAAAAAGAAGATCAATCAGCAAAAGATAATTCAATCGGACTCAATGAACGTTTCGCTTCTGTTTATGAAAAGATTAATGACTTGTTTAATGAGGAAATTACTTTAGAGAATTTTCATTTGTCCTATAAGAACAACGATGTTGTAGAATCCCTCGATTTACCATTACTGAATTTTGATGGTGAGAAATTTAATTCTTCATTGGTAATGAATTCCAAAGAAGGAAAATCAGATTGGCAAATTGTGGGTACAGCAAATGCATCAGAAGGGGAATATGATTTTTCGATGGTACGCAAGTCGTCTAACGTTGTTGCCTTACCGTTTATTGATTTGTATGATGGATTTAAGTTTTGTTTCGACAAAGCCAATATTCAATTAAAAGCAGATATCAGTGAAGATAATGTTCCATTCTCTGTTATTTTTTCGATGGATAACTTTCTGGTAAACCACTGGAGAATTTCGCCTGAAAACGTAGTTATTCCTGCAATGGCTGCTCAATTCAATTTAAACTTTTCAGAGGATAGTGTTTATACAGCTAGTCCAACATTCTTCTCAGTCAATAAACTCTTGGTGAATTTTCAAACAACATATGCTCGCGGTAAAAAAGGCTATCTGACATTAAATGCTGGCTTCGATGCTCCTAAGGCTCAAGCGCTTTTTGATGCACTGCCGCAAGGAATGTTTTCTTCGTTCGTAGGCTTTAGAGCGAATGGTGGATTAGCATATTTGCTTCGCTTTCACTTACCTTTTGATAAACCAGACTTACTCGACTTTGATTCGAAACTTACTCCAAGTAAATTCAGTGTGACTAGTTGGGGTAATGGCGGATTTACAAAAATGAATACTTCATTTTCATTTACTGCGATGGATGGAAGTCGACCTGTTCGTTCTTTTTTTGTTGGACCTGAAAATCCTAGTTTTGTTCCGCTTGCTGGCATCTCTCCTTATCTTCAAAACTGCGTACTTACATCCGAAGATCCTAGTTTCTTCAATCACGGTGGATTTGTAGAGGAAGCCTTTAAACAATCAATTGCTACCAATTTTAAGAAGGGTAGATTCGTGCGCGGCGGTAGTACGATATCTATGCAGCTCGTCAAAAATGTTTTCTTGAGTCGTAATAAAACAATTGCACGTAAGCTTGAAGAGGTTTTAATTGTATGGCTCATAGAGCGTAATCGATTGGTTTCAAAAGAAAGAATGTTTGAAGTCTATTTGAATATTATCGAGTGGGGACCAAATGTTTATGGAATTGGTGAAGCGTCGAATTATTATTTTGAAAAGCCAGCATCAGCGTTAAACCTACAGGAATCATGTTTCCTTTCAAGCATTATTCCCCATCCTAAATATTATAAATCGGCATTCGATTCTACAGGTACTTTCTCGAATTCGATGAAGAACTATTATAAAATGATTGCTAATCGTTTGGTTACACGTGAGAAAATAACTGCGGCAGAGGTGGATACCAATTTCCTTCCAATGAATCTATCGCAGGCATGCAAAAATTATCTCATGCCTCCTGATACCTTGGTAATCGATTCATTAGAAGTGGTTGAGCCCCTTGAAATAGTGGAGTAATGCTTCTTTATTTCGATTGGTAGTATCACAATCATTTTCCCCTTTTGTTCAGGAAAAATTCTGCTTTCTCACAACAATAATGTTAAAAAACTACTGTTTTGGTTAGTAACTTCCCCTTGCGGAATTGCTAAATTTGAGACGCGTGTCGTGTTAGTTTACGACCTTTGCAAAAATTAATTTTAATTGAAGATTTAAGATGGCGAAAAAGAACGAATTAACTATTGACCATAACTATACCGAAGATAGTATCCAAAGTCTTGACTGGAAACAGCATATCCGTTTACGTCCCGGAATGTATATCGGTAAGTTAGGCGATGGTTCAAGTAAAGATGATGGTATCTATGTTTTGTTGAAAGAGGTAGTTGATAATTGTATCGATGAATATGTGATGGGGTATGGTAAAAAGATTGAAATTGAAGTAAAAGAAGGCCGTTGCCGCATTCGTGATTACGGGCGTGGAATTCCACTTGGCAAAGTTGTAGAGTGTGTTTCAAAAATTAATACAGGTGGTAAATACGATAGTCAGGCTTTCCAAAAGTCGGTTGGTTTGAATGGAGTAGGTACGAAAGCCGTTAACGCCCTTTCTTCTTATTTTAAAGTACAAGCTGTTCGTCAGGGTAAAACAACTTGGGCAGAGTTCGAAAGAGGTGAACTTACAAAAACGAAACATGAATTACCAACTGATCTAGCAGATGGTACTGAAGTATCATTCGATTGTGATGGTGATATTTTTACAGATTACCATTATCGCATGGATTACATCGAAACGATGGTACGTAACTATACGTTTTTGAATGTTGGTTTAACAATCGTTTTTAACGGACAAGAATTCAGATCAGAAAATGGATTACTTGATTTGTTGAATACGCATATCAGCGATGAACCATTATATCCTGTCATTCATTTACGTTCGAAGGACATTGAGATTGCCTTTACGCATACAACTGCTTACGGAGAAGATTATTATTCATTCGTAAACGGACAACATACAACACAAGGCGGAACCCACTTAGCAGCGTTCCGAGAAGCATTGGTAAAAACAGCGCGCGACTTTTACGGGAAAGATTTTGATCCTGCAGATGTTCGTACGTCCATCACTGGCGCAATCAGCGTGCGTATTCAAGAGCCCGTGTTTGAATCGCAAACAAAAACAAAATTAGGTTCTCAAAATACACATCCAGGCGGACCATCACTTCGTACTTGGATAATTGACTTTGTAAGTAATCAATTAGATAATTATTTACATAAGCATCCTGAAACAGCTGAAGCTTGGAAGAAGAAAATTCTTCAGAGTGAAAGGGAAAGAAAAGAAATTGCTGGAATTAAAAAGCTCGCTAATGAAAGAGCTAAGAAAGCAAACCTTCATAATAAAAAACTTCGCGATTGTCGTGCTCATCTAACGGATATGCGTAACCCTGAAAGAATGAATACTACGTTATTTATTACTGAGGGTGATTCAGCTTCTGGTTCTATTACGATTGCACGTGATGTAAATACGCAAGCAGTGTTTAGCTTGAAAGGAAAGCCACTTAACTGTTTCGGATTAACAAAAAAGATTGTTTACGAAAACGAAGAGTTTAACCTTTTACAGAATGCACTTAACATTGAAGATGGTTTGGAAACGTTACGTTACAACCGAATTGTAATTGCAACTGATGCCGATGTGGATGGTATGCATATTCGTTTGTTGCTGCTCACTTTCTTCTTACAGTTCTTCCCGGAATTAGTAAAGAATAATCACGTTTACATTCTACAAACGCCTTTATTTCGTGTACGTAATAAAAAAGAAACTATTTATTGTTACAGTGATATGGAACGTCAGCTAGCTATTCAAAAGCTAGGGACAAAACCAGAGATTACACGATTTAAGGGACTTGGAGAAATTTCTCCTGATGAGTTTAAAAACTTTATCGGAAAGAAAATTCGTCTAGATCCTGTTACACTGCAAGGGGAATCATCATTGCATAGTTTGTTGGATTATTACATGGGTAAAAATACGCTCGAGCGTCAGGAGTTTATAATAAGTAATCTTCGAATAGAAGAAGAGTTAGAGCCATTAGAAGAAAAAGAAAATGTTGAACTAGAAACGGCTGAATAATATTTTTAAAAATGCAGAAAGATTTGGATAATTCGAAAGATAAAAGAGATGAACAACATGGTCAGGTAGGAACCATGTACCAGAATTGGTTTTTAGATTATGCTTCTTATGTAATCATGGAGCGTGCAGTGCCTTATCTCGATGACGGTGTAAAGCCTGTTCAACGAAGAGTATTGCATGCAATGTGGGAGTTAGAAGATGGTCGTTATAATAAGGTAGCGAATATCATCGGACATACGATGAAGTATCATCCGCATGGTGATGTTTCTATTGGTGATGCATTAGTGCAAATAGGACAAAAGAATTTATTAATCGATACGCAGGGGAACTGGGGTAATATTTTTACAGGTGATAGTGCAGCTGCTTCTCGTTACATTGAAGCTCGTTTGAGCAAGTTTGCTTTAGAAGTTTTATATAACCCTAAAACAACAATATGGCAATCTTCTTATGATGGTAGAAATAAAGAGCCTGTTGCATTACCAGTTAAATTTCCTTTGTTGCTTGCATTAGGTGTTGAAGGGATTGCTGTTGGATTAGCTTGTAAAATTTTACCTCACAACTTCATCGAATTGATTGAAGCTTCTATCGATTCTTTACGTGGTAAAAAAGTAAATCTTGTCCCTGATTTCCCAACAGGTGGTATCGCCGATTTTTCTAAGTACAATGATGGTTTAAGAGGTGGAAAAATTCGTGTGCGTGCGGTCATCGAGAAGAAAGATAAAAAGACACTTGTTGTCAAAGAAATTCCTTTTGGTACAACTACTTCAAGCTTGATTGATTCGATTCTTGCAGCAAATGAAAAGGGTAAAATTAAAATCAAAAAAGTAGAAGATAATACAGCTGCGAACGTAGAAGTTGTTATTCATCTTCATCCTGATTCATCCGAAGATATTGATAAAACAATTGAAGCTTTATATGCATTCACAGATTGTGAAGTAAGTATCTCACCTAACTCTTGTGTTATCCTTGATGGTAAGCCACAGTTTTTATCGGTGAATGAAATTTTACGTCTTACAGCTTTAAATACAATGGAGTTGTTAAAGCGTGAATTGCAAATTCGCCTCGGAGAATTAGAAGAGAACTGGCATTTTAGCTCTTTAGAAAAGATTTTCATTGAAAAGAAAATCTATCGTAACATCGAAGATTGTGAGACATGGGAAGCAGTGATGGAAACAATACATAAGGGATTAAAACCTTATAAGAAAATGTTCTATCGTGATATTACAGATGAAGATGTAGTTCGCTTGACAGAAATTAAAATTAAGCGTATTTCTAAGTTTGATGCTTTCAAAGCTGATGAACATATCAAAGGTTTGGAAGATGAAATCAAAGCAGTGAAATACGATCTTGATAATATCAAGAACTACACAATTAATTTCTATAAGAACTTACTAAAGAAATACGGAAAGGGTAAAGAACGTAAAACACAAATCAGCGAATTCGAAACAATCGTAGCTTCTAAAGTAGTTATCAATAATGCGAAGCTTTATGTTAATCGCGCAGAAGGCTTCGTAGGTATTGGCCTTAAGAAAGATGAGTTTGTTGCTGACTGTTCGGATATAGATGACGTTATAGCGTTTACTTCGGATGGTAAAGTGATGGTAACGAAAGTTTCAGATAAATCATACATAGGAAAAGATATTATTCACGTTACTGTATTTAAAAAGGATCAGGACGAAAACACTGTTTACAATATGATTTATCAAGATGGTTCTAAAGGTGCTATCATGATGAAGCGTTTCACCATTGGTGGTGTTACGCGTGATAAAGCTTATGATCTTACAAAAGGTCTATTAGGATCACGTATTCTTTATCTTTCAGTAAGCACGCCGAGTGATGGACCAACAGTGATTGTGAAGTTGAAGCCGAAACCAAAGTTGAGAAATTTAGAATCGGTGATTTATTTCGGAAGCCAATTAATAAAAGGAAGAGGTGTGCAAGGTAATGTTGTGACTAAATTCCCGATTTTAAAAGTGGTGGAAGCAAGTGCTGATCAGGTAACACAATTAAGAAAGAAACAACCTGATTTGTTTTTACCTCCAACTAAAGATGATAAGTCACAAATGAAACTAGAGATATAATGATTTCTGTTTCTAATAATTTTTTATTCAATATAGCCCTGGATTGTATACAGGGCTATAATTTTTTGGAGCCGTTTGCGATCTATCTGAAAAAATATTTTCAGGCTAATCCAAAGTTAGGTTCACGCGACAGGCGGAATATTCGTCACCGTTGTTATGCATGGTGGCGTCTAGGCAATTCCGTTAATGAGCTTTCTAATAATGAACGATTGGCCATTGCATTGTTTCTTTCCTACGAACACATAGATGCATTTAGTAAGCGTTTCTTTAAAGATGAAAAGTTGCTTGCTTCAATCGTATTGCATCCAAAACTAAAATGTGAATTATTGCAAAAAGAATTTTCAATCGTATTAAATCCTTCTGATATTTTTCCGCTATGTGATTTAATAGAAAATGATTTGCCGTTGAATGATTTTATTTATGATGGCGTTCTTCGACGGAATTTGTGGATTCGTATAAACAGGAAATTTGAAAAGCAAACATTGACATTTTTTGAAAAAAACAAGATTGATTTTAAGATTCATCCTTCTTCAAATTTAGCACTACAACTTTCTGATGATTTTGATGTTTTAAATTCAGATGCATATAAGAAAGGTTGGATAGAAATTCAGGATTTGTCGTCACAATTACTTGGTACTAACTATTCTCCTGTATCAAACGAAAAATGGCTTGATGCCTGTGCTGCTTCTGGTGGTAAGTCATTACAGCTTTTAGATTTTCAACCTGAGATTGACTTAACGGTAACGGATATCCGTGAATCGATTTTAACTAATCTTCAATTAAGGTTTAAGCGGAATCATATCACTCATTATAAATCGAGTGTTGCGGACTGGAGCGTTTTATCTTCGCAAAATGGTGCTGCAATATATGATGCAATTATTGCTGATGTCCCCTGTTCAGGATCTGGTACGTGGGCTCGTACACCCGAGCAGAAGTTGTCAATTACAAAAGAAAAGGTTGAAGCCTTCTCCGAATTGCAATATAAAATCGCCAGCAATTTATTAGCAGTGCTTAAAAAAGGTGGTGCACTTTATTATTCTACTTGCTCTGTATATGCACAAGAAAACTCGGAAGTTATAAAAAGACTATTAGCTAATCACACGTTAATACTAGATGAGCAAAAAATAATATCAGGCGTCGGTTCATATGCCGATAGCATGTATTTAGCTAAGTTGATTAAAAGCTAATGCGATTATCGTAACTCAACGGTCTTACTGCTGCTATAGATTCCATCGATGTAGATTTCAGCTGTGTAAATACCAACATCGTATTTTTCTCCTGCCGACTCCCAGAGCATACATAAGTTAGCATTAGCATTGCTGTAGTCTAATGACTTGCTTAGTGTAAATTGCATTTGACTATTGCTTTTTATATCCGTAAAATTACCGCTGCCTTGTGAGCGATCTCCAATTACTTTTCCGTTAGGTGAGATTAATCGAAGATAAATAGTTCTAATGCCACTCTTAGCTATTTTGTTTTCTAATACAGTAAAGCAAATATCAAATTTTTCTGTGCGTTTTGCTAATACTGTAGGAGCGTATTTATCGTTATACTTTTTCTTTAACGTAGCAATATTCAAATATTCTACTCTTAAAACAGATGCAGTGTTGACAGTGTTCTGAAGGTCTTTTGAAATCTGTTCCACTTTTGAATTCAAATCAGAATTGTCTTTTTTTAACTTTGTATTTTCAGCAAGTAAGTTGTCGATTTTTTCAAGATACTGATCACGAAGCTTTTTGATTTCTTTTAACTCCTCAGATAGTTTTTTGTTTAACTGTTCTTTGTTGCTTTCCGATTTTAGCAATTGTGCAATTTTATCTTCATACGATTTTAAATCCGTATTTGCTTTAGATAGTAAACTGTCCATTCTTGCATTTTCACCTTTATACTGATTTAATTCAGAGTAGGTCTCATTCAGTTCTTTTTCAATATCTACTCTTGCAGTAATCAAACTGTCACGCTCGTTTTTGCTTTCAGTAATCAGATTGTTTTTTGCTGAATATTGATAGATGTTAAATCCTACAGAAATTAAAAGTAGAATTGTTATAATGATGTTCGATTTATTATTGTTATCTGACATTGTAATGGTTTTAGAATGGATATCGTGCCACTGGGCTTATTGATAAGTCACAAAATTCTTTCGCTAAATATTTATAGTAGCCATAAAGTGAAATCATTCCAGCGTTATCAGTGCAATATTCAAAGTTAGGAATAAAAACATTCCAACCACTTGCGTTGACTTCTTCATGAAGTGCATTTCTGATTCCTTTATTCGCTGATACACCACCAGATATAGCAATATTTTTAATATTGTAATTGCCGGCAGCTAATTTTAACTTTTTCATTAACGTTTTGATGATGGTATATTGAACTGATGCACAAATGTCCGCTATATTTTCACTGATAAAATTCGGATTTTCTTTAGTCTCCTTTTGCAAAAAATATAAAACAGAAGTTTTTAATCCGCTAAAGCTAAAGTCATAACTACTAATATCAGAAACCGGGAATTTGAATCGATTAGGATTACCAGCTTGTGCATGCTTGTCTACTTCAGGTCCGCCTGGGTAGGGTAGCTTAAGCATTTTAGCCACTTTATCAAATGCTTCTCCAGCTGCATCATCGATCGTTTGTCCGATGATGTTCATTTTTAAATGCGACTCTACCAATACCAGCTGGGTATGTCCACCAGAAACCGTCAAACATAAAAAAGGAAAGGTGGGGTAGGACTTAATTTCCCCATGTCTCGATGCAAAATTGCCAATGATATGGGCTTGCATATGGTTCACCTCAATCAGTGGAATGTCGAGCGCCAACGATAATGACTTTGCAAAAGAACAACCTACCAATAAAGCTCCAATTAATCCTGGTCCTCTCGTAAATGCTACTGCTGATAATTCATTTGCGGTAATCCCCGCTTCTTTAAGTGCTGCATCTACAACGGGTATAATTTGTTGCTGATGTGCTCTCGAAGCCAACTCAGGTACAACGCCACCATACTTAAAATGTACCTCCTGCGTAGCAATAATATTGGAACATATAACGCCATTTTTGGTGACAGAGGCAGAGGTCTCGTCACAAGAGGATTCGATACCTAAAATATAAATGGGTTTATTACTCATTTTGCATCACAAAAGTAACATTTGTTCGTTTACTATTTTATAATAATTCTTTAAAAGTAATAGGGGTGAATTCGTATTTTTGTATATACTTTCTCATAAGTGAAAATTAAAAAGATCGGAAAAATTGTTGCTTTTGTCCTGCTGGGCTTTGTCTTGCTGTTTTTCTCATTGAAAATAGCAATCAAATCACCTAAGGTTCAAACATGGGCGGTTAATCTGGTGGGTACTTATCTCAGCAATGAACTCGATTGTAGAGTTTCTGTTGGGGCAGTCGATATTCAGTTTTTTAAAACCATCCAATTAGAGGATGTTTATTTCGCAGATCAAAAAAAGGACACTGTTATTTTTGCGCCTGAATTGAATGTTACGTTCTCAGCATTTAGTATTCCTAAGCAACGTATTATTATCAGCGAAGTCGAATTGAGCCGAGCAAGAATTGGTTTGACCCGTTACGCTAATCCCCGAAATTTTAATATCGATTTTATCATTGATTATTTTTCTTCTTCAGAAAAGAAAAAAACAAAATCGAAAAAATGGGATTTAAAAATTGAAGATGTAAGGCTGACAGATAATATTATATCCTATCGAGATTTGAAATACAATGATGTTACATCATGTATTAATTGGGATGATGCATATTTTACTAACGTTAACTTGCATGTGACAGATATTGTTCCAGTCACCAATCAAACTACATTGAATATCCGCCAACTTTCACTGAAGGAGAAAAGTGGGTTTGTTATAAATTCTTTTACTACAAAAGTTACAATTGCCGATAGTATAATTGACTTGAAAGCGTTGGCGGCTAAAACGCCAAATAGTGATATTCTTTGTGATTTTAATATGAAGTATAATTCAATGGAGGATTTTGAAGACTTCATTAATAAAGTTAATTGCAAAGGACAAATTTATGATAGCAAAGTTTCTTTTAAAGATTTGAAATATTTTTCGAGTGAGTTGAAAGATGTGGATGAGGCTGTATATGTTTCAGGAACCTATAAAGGCACAGTCAGTAAATTCAAAACAAAAAATCTAGTATTAAAATTTACGGATGACTTATATTTTCGCGGTAATGTTGCTATGACCGGATTACCAGATATAGAGTCGACCTCCATGTTTATTGAAGCAACTGATTTATGCTTGAATAAACAAGATGTTGAAGCACTTCCTCAATACCCATTTGATTTAAAGAAGAATATTATCCTACCCAATAACATTGCATTGCTTGGTAAAGTGCATTTTTCCGGTTCTTTTGATGGGTACTTCAATGACTTTGTAACGCGTGGTAATATTACTACTGCTATTGGAAATATTTATACAGATATTAATTTAAAAGTAGGTAAAGAAGATAAGAATACGGTGTATGATGGGGATGTAGGTTTAGAAAATTTTAATGTAGGAAAGTTTTGGAAGTTAGATCCTGAGGTAGGACAAGCAACGCTTAATGTAAAAGTGAAAGGACATGGACTGGAAATTAAAAATGTAATGGCAAATATTGAGGGGAAGATAAGCAAATTGTATTTACATGGTTATAATTATTCCGGTATTACCTTAAATGGTCAGTTTGCAAAAAAGTTGTTTAATGGTGAGTTTATAGTTGCAGATCCAAATCTTGATATGGATTTTCAAGGAGATGTTGATTTCAGTGGCAATCTTCCTGAAATGCATTTTAATTCGACAGTGCATACAGCAATGCTCTCTAAATTGAAATTAATCGATAGGGATTTGTCTGCCAAGGTAACTACAGATATATCTATAAATCTAATCGGTGATAACATTGAAAATACGCAGGGGACAATCAGCATTGAGGATTTGCAATACAGCGAAAATAATCAGTCAATTAATATAAACCAGATTGATGTAGAATCAATCATTAATGATAAACGTATTTTAAAAATAAACTCGGATGTATTTAATTGTTTACTAACGGGAAAGTTTAATCTTGATAAGGTTATATCTGCCTCCAAGGTTGTTTTTTCTAATTATATTCCATCAAATACGGCTTCACAAATTAGCCGTGATGTACCGCAAAAGCTCAATTTTAAAATCGATTTAAACAGCGTTCAAAGTATTTTGGATGTATTTTATCCAGCCTTAAAAATCGCTAATAATACAACCATAAGTGGTAATTTGAATTCAGAGGCATTTCAACTTTCGTTAGATGCAAAAAGTAAATTCATTGCTTTCGATAATATTTCGTTACACAATTTTTTATTGAGTGGTGAAACATCAAATGAAAATTTTCAATTGCAAACTAGTTTAGATTCGGTTTATGTAGATGAAGAATTGCTGATTGGTGAAGTAGATTTAAGTGGTATAACTCGTTATGATACTGCCAGTATTCATGTTGAGTTGTCAGGGGAAGAGGAGAAAATTAACAATGCTGATTTTAGATTTGATACAAAATTTTTATCGACTGGTTATACTACTTTAAAGGTAATTCCTGATCACCTAGTAATGAATGGAAGTACATGGTTTTTAAATAAAGAAAACTATTTACTAATTGATTCAACAGGTGTATTGTTTAGTAAGTTTGATTTTAATTCGGAGGATCAATTTGTCGGCATATCAGGGATTTTGTCTCAAGATACTACTGCTAAGATCAAAGTAAAGTTTAAGAACTTCGAAACTGGTAACCTAAATGATATTCTTAAGATTTATGATGCTCAAATTAGTGGTATTGCTAATGGTGAAGCAGAGATAGCATCGTTGCTAAAGAAGCCATTGGTTGATGCGGATTTGTCAATTCAGAGATTATGCTGGTTTGCTGATACGTTGGGAGATGCGAATATTATAACTGAGTTTGATGGAAATGATAATGTAGTAGCAATTCGAGGTGATTTAACACATGGTGGTGATAAAAACTTCGTTATTAATGGTAAATATTATTTGAAGGAAAAAGATGATGAACTTGACTTTACTGTTAAAATTAAGAAAACACGCCTGCAAACTTTTAGTCATTATGCCCAAGATATATTTTCAAATTTATCAGGCATTGCAAGTGGAGAGTTAAAATTAGTTGGAACGATTAATAAACCATCGCTCACTGGTAATCTTGTTTTACAAAAAGTTAATCTCACATTAGATTACTTAAAGACAACTTACAATTTAAATACAGAGTTAGAATTGTTGAATAATAAAATCCTTTTTAGGGATGTTATTATTAACGACATTAAAGGAAATCAGGCTAAACTTAATGGTGCAATTACGCACAATTATTTGAAAGATTGGAATTTTGATTTGGAATTTAAAGCAAATAATATACAAGTCCTAAACACAACTTCCAGTGATAATGAAGTGTATTATGGCGAGGCTTACGCCTCTGGTAGCACAGTAATAAAAGGGCCAGTCGATAATCTTACATTTAATATCGGATTAAAATCTGAAAAAGGAACAAAGATATATATACCACTCAGTAATCCAGAAGAAGTTAGTAAAACCGGATTTGTAACTTTTGTTGATCAGTCAAATAATATCGCCAATAGTTTAAAACAAGATTCTGTTGATTTCAGTGGAATGACCATTGATATGTCACTGGAAGCTACGACTGATGCTATTATTTCTTTAGTTTTTGATTCTAAAATTGGTGATGTGATTGAAGGTACAGGTAAAGGTAATTTACGAATGACTGTAACACCCACAGAGGATTTAAAAATGTATGGTAATTATGAATTAGAAAATGGGAAGTACTTATTTACAATGCAGAATGTTCTCAATAAAAACTTTTATTTAGAGCGTGGTGGTTATATCCGTTGGAATGGTGATCCGTATGATGCGAATATTAATATCAGTGCTTTGTATAAACCCAAGGTGAGTTTATTTGATTTATTCCAAGACAGTACTTTCAAAAAGAATGTTCCGGTTACACTTAAATTGAATCTGACTGATAAATTATTTAATCCAAATATTTCATTCGATATAAGTGTTCAAAATGTAGATCCAACAGTTGAGACACAGATTAAACGATTAATTAATACCGAAGAGGAAAAATATCGCCAGGCAATTTCATTGATTGTTGCCAAACGATTTACTACACCAAGTGATTTAAGTGATCGAGGTGGTGTTACTTCAGGTGCAATTGTAGGTTCAAATGCCTATGAATTGTTAACTAATCAGTTAAGTAATTGGGCTTCGCAGATAAGTGATCAGTTTGATGTAAATGTGAGTTATAATCCAGGTGATCAGGTTACAAATGATCAAATTGAAGTAGGGGTTCAAACTTCTATTTTTAATAATAGAATTCTGATAGATGTTAGCGGCGGTACTGCAAATACTCCTACCAAAGGACAAAATACAACTAACATTGTGGGTGATTTTAATGTTGAGTATATGGCAAGTAAAGATGGGCGATTTAAGCTTAAGGCCTTTAATAGATCAAATAATAATACCTTAATTAATAACATAAACTCTAACTATACGCAAGGAGTCGGTGTGTTTTATCGACAAGAATTCAACTCATTTAAAGATTTGTTCAAAAGAAAACTCAAGGAGTAATTTTCATATTATTTATATGTGTGTTAGTGAATTATTTGTAAAAAATCATAATATCAATTATGCTTGCCCCTATATATATGAATTTTATAATATTAGATGTTGGTTTTTTGAAGTAAAATTTCGGAAATTTGTTGA
This sequence comes from Bacteroidota bacterium, assembly GCA_046303115.1. Taxonomy (GTDB): domain Bacteria; phylum Bacteroidota; class Bacteroidia; order AKYH767-A; family OLB10; genus CAINEC01. The sequence goes on from JBKCGZ010000188.1 coordinate 15,636, forward strand.
ACAGATTAGAACAAAATTATGACAAATCAAACAAACAGTGTAAAAGCACTAATTAAAGATCTCGAAAACGGAAAGCGTCAATTAAAGGCAGAATTTGATCGCAGTATGAACGCACTAGATGCTGCAATTAAAGTATTATCAATCTCAAAATTGGATCCGTCTGATTTCGTAAAAGGTGGCTTAGATCGTAAGCCAGGCCGTCCAATGAAAGGAGCAATCGACTTAAAAATGATTGTGCGTAAAATTAAAGGCAAAGGCAGAAGAGGTCGTCCAGTTGGGTCTCGTGCTCAGTTTCACGGTAATTTAACTCAGACACTTTATGATTTAGTATTAGCTCAGAAACGTTTCGTTCACAATCGAGATATCGTTGCAATGATGATGAAGAAATATCCTAATGTGGATCGTTCTGAATTTGCTAAGAAAGTATCTGTATTGTTGGCTTCTTTGAAAAAGCAAGAGCGTCTTGTTACTTACCAAGATGGTGGATACCGCAAGAATATGTTTTGGGGTACACGTGAATGGATGAAAGGTGGTAAGCCTGTAAAAGGAAAAGAACCAAAAAAATAATTTAGCATAATATTAAAAAAAGAGGGATGACTTATCATCCCTCTTTTTTTCTGTGATCTTGAAAATTATTTTTTCTCGTCTTTTACTTCTTCGAATTCAACATCGGTAACGTTATCACTAGCATTGTTTGCAGTCCCTTGGTCAGGTGCTCCCTCGGTTTGCTGTGATGCGTTATACATGTCTTGTGAAGCCGATTGCCAAGCCGCATTTAAGTTCGTCATTGCAGATTCAATTCCAGCTAAATCACGGTTTTTATGCGCCTCTTTTAATTCGTTCAAACCCGTTTCAATAGCCGATTTTTTATCTGCAGGGATTTTATCTCCAAATTCATTTAATTGTTTTTCGCTTTGGAAGATTAATGAATCAGCTTGATTAATTTTGTCTGCTTCTTCTTTCATCTTACGATCTGCATCTGCATTTGCCTCAGCTTCTTCTTTCATGCGTTTGATTTCATCGTCATTTAAACCTGATGATGCTTCAATACGGATGTTTTGGCTCTTACCTGTTGCTTTATCTTTTGCTGTTACATGAAGAATTCCGTTCGCATCAATATCAAAAGTAACTTCAATTTGAGGAACACCACGTGGAGCAGGAGGGATGCTATCTAAGTGAAAGCGACCAATTGTTCTGTTGTCTTTTGCCATCGGCCTCTCGCCCTGTAAAATGTGAATCTCAACAGATGGCTGATTGTCGGAAGCCGTTGAAAACACTTCTGATTTTTTAGATGGAATGGTTGTATTAGCTTCGATTAATTTCGTCATTACTCCACCCATCGTTTCAATTCCAAGTGATAACGGAGTTACATCAAGCAGTAAAACATCTTTAACTTCTCCTGTTAATACCGCACCTTGGATTGCAGCACCTAATGCAACTACTTCATCAGGATTAACACCTTTAGAAGGCTTCTTACCAAAGAACTTCTCAACGATCTCTTGAATTGCAGGAATTCTTGTTGATCCACCAACTAAGATTACTTCATCTATATCAGAAGCCGACATTTTTGCATCGGACAAAGCTTTTTTGCAAGGATCTAATGTTCTTTGAATTAAAGAATCTGCCAATTGTTCAAATTTAGAACGCGATAATGTTTTTACTAAGTGCTTTGGAATTCCATCAACTGGCATAATGTAAGGCAAGTTGATTTCTGTTTGTGATGAGCTAGATAATTCAATCTTCGCTTTCTCAGCAGCCTCTTTTAAACGCTGCATTGCCATAGGGTCTTTTTTAAGATCAATTCCTTCATCATTCTTGAATTCTTGACTTAACCAATCAATAATAACCTGGTCGAAATCATCACCACCTAAGTGTGTATCACCGTTAGTAGATTTTACTTCGAATACGCCATCTCCTAATTCTAGAATTGAAATATCGAATGTACCGCCGCCTAAATCGAATACAGCAACTTTCGTATCCGTATGTTTTTTATCTAAGCCATAAGCTAAAGCTGCGGCAGTTGGTTCATTAATAATTCTTAATACTTTTAATCCTGAAATTTCACCAGCCTCTTTAGTAGCCTGACGTTGTGCATCATTAAAATATGCAGGTACTGTAATTACGGCTTCACTTACTTCATATCCTAAATAATCTTCAGCAGTTTTTTTCATTTTTTGTAAAATCATTGCTGATATTTCCTGTGGAGTATATAAACGCTCCTCAATTTTTACTCTTGGGGTGTTGTTGTCACCCTTAACAACTTCGTAAGGCACTCTTGAAATTTCGTTTGTCATTTTATCGAATGACTCACCCATAAACCTCTTAATAGATTGAATGGTATGTTTTGGGTTTGTTATTGCTTGACGCTTTGCAGGATCTCCTACTTTGCGTTCACCATCCTTAATAAAGGCTACCATCGATGGTGTTGTTCTGCGACCTTCACTGTTCGCGATGACTGTAGGCTCACTGCCTTCCATTACAGCAACGCATGAGTTCGTTGTTCCAAGGTCAATTCCAATTACTTTTCTCATATGCTTGATTTTTAGTTTTTAAAATTTTGCGTCCGCTGGCAATACATATGCCATCAGACTTTTATGTCATAAATCTGACAATTAATCGTAAAATGTTTGAATTAAATCTGACAGAGTGACAAATAGTCCTACAATTTAGTTGAAAAGTCCTGTCGTAAATTTACCGTAAAGTAAAGAGTCTTGCGAAGGAGTATTAAACTTCATGTTATAAACAGTACTCGACCATCGACTTGTAAAAATCCCTTTACCATTGCTAAGATTGGTATATTCAGGAATATAGTTTACCGTATTGCCAGGCGCATTTACCTGGATGTAATTGTATAAATCGGGTGTTCCAACAGTGAAAATAAAATCAGCTGCTACATAACCAATCGGCCTGCTTACTGTGTTGTCTTTTAAAATACGTTGTTTCAAATAGCTAAAGAAAGAGGAACCATCAATCAAAAAAGTTAAAGATTGTCCACCGTTAGTGTTGGTGCTTAAAATATTGTCGAGATAATAGTCAACGAATTTATCTGTACCTACTGTCGCACCTGGCTTAAACTCTTTGTATTTGAAACGCATAATCAAGCCATACACTTTACCATTCCTCGCACTGCCAATTTTAACATTGTATGGATAGTCAGATGCCAGGTTGATTTTCGATGATGGGAAAAGACTTTGCTGACTAATTGTTTCAACAAGATATGTTGTGGCTACAGATGTTGAACCTGTTAGCTTGTTTTTTAATTCAAAGCGGTAAATCGCATCTGTTTTTAGTTTGAAATATGGTTTCAAATTTATTGCTCCATTTATGCGTTCTTGAAGAAATAGCTGATAAAGGCGATGCTTTTCATCCGTAAATAAACCTTCCTCTTTTTCTTTATTGAAAGTTGGTTTTAGAATAATAGTGTCTGTTTGCTGCCCATTTACTACGCTGTAAATAGTTACCTCGACTTCTGATGTGTCATAATAAATACTATCTGAATACTGAGCCATTAAAAGTGCATTTCCTTCACCTAAAAATCCTTTTTGTAGTCGTACGTAATGAACAGTGTCATTTTTATTTAATAGTCCATAAACGACTGGTGTTTCTTTATATTCGTCTAAAATATCAAGCGAATTATCGCACGACGATATAGTAAGGCCGATAGTTACCATTAAAAGAAAAAAAACAATTCTTTTTTTCATTGGTCAAATGTAGTTAATCTCGATGTAAATCGTTTCGTCAATTAATAATAAATATATTAGCCGTTTAAATCGATGATTAATCAAGTTATTGCCGGGATAGGTTTAGGATTATTAATGGCCATTATGATTGGCCCTGTGTTTTTTATGTTGATTAATATTAGCATCAAAAATGGTTTTCGTTCAGCATTTTATTTTGCATTAGGAGTAGTTTTAAGCGATGGTTTTTACATTTCAATAATTGAATTCAGTAAGTCATTGGTTGGATTTCTTGATAGTCATCGTGATTGGGTTGCCATGGTAGGCGGAATCTTGTTAATTGCGTTTGGTATTTCTTCAATATTGTCCAAGGTCTCTGAATTAAAAGATAGTGAAGTTAAAAATGATATCAGTAGCAAAGATTTGATTTTAGTCGTTATAAAAGGTTTTGTGATGAATGCGTTAAATCCTTTTGTTTTGTTTTTTTGGATTGGTGTTAGCACCACTTTAATTGTTAATAAATCGGATCACTCGTGGGCTCCTTTTTTGTTTTTTAGTGCCACCCTTGCTACTATTTTTTTTACAGATTTATTAAAGGGCGCGTTAGCAATAAATTTGAAAAAAATCATGACTGTTCGTTTCATTTCCCTCTTAAATAAGATTTCAGGAATTGGTTTGATTTTATTCGGATTTAGATTGATTTATTTGCTTTGGGCAGACCAAATTTGAAAGAAAAGTGTAAGATTTTACGCATAAGTTTTCAACTTCGCTTGCATTGCAATCGTTAGAACTGTAAATTTAACAAACTACGGAGGTTATTTATTGAGTTTTATTTACCCATTATTTTTTGCCATTCGCGGAAATTAATACACGAATATGATTTAATAATAGTAGATTGTGTCATCGATTTAAAATGGATTCTAAAATAATAAAAGACGTAACTCCTGAGTTACAGTCCTTAATCAAAAAGTACGTAAACGTTGCATCTGACCAAACAAAGGTTATTATGACAACTACTACTTTTAATATTCTCAATTTTGATCAGGGTTCGGTAGGTGCTATTGTAAATTTAAAGAAAGTAAACGATATTAGATTTATAAATAAATTTCAAGAAGCTGTTAATGAAAAATTGCCTTTTGGAGGAATTTACATTGGCTGCGTTGAAACCCATGAGCAGAGGGCGTTACGAATAAAAAAGAAGTTTCCACCTGTTTTTTCACAAATCTATCAGTTTGGTGATTTTATATTTAAAAGGGTATGGCCCAAGTTGCCATATTTTAAGAAGTTGTATTTCTTTCTTACTGATGGTAGAAATCGAGCTATGTCCAAAGCGGAAGCTTTAGGTCGTTTGTGTTCTTGTGGTTTTAGAATTTTAGAGATTAAAGAGATTAAAAACAAACTTTATTTTGTTGGTCAGAAGGAAAAAGCCCCTGTTTATGATTTAAATCCATCCTACGGTCCATTGTTCGCAATGAAAAGAGTTGGCCAGAATGGTAAAATAATTAACGTGTATAAGTTTCGTACAATGTATCCTTATGCTGAATATCTTCAGGAATATATTTTCGAAACAAATAATTTATCCGAAGGTGGCAAGTTTGCTGATGATTTTAGAATTACTAAATGGGGCGCATGTCTTAGAAAATGCTGGTTGGATGAATTACCAATGATTTATAATCTTTTGAAGGGAGATATAAAAATAGTTGGTGTAAGACCACTTAGTAAGCATTATTATTCTCTATATACAAAGGAACTCCAGAAAAAAAGAAACGATTCAAAACCTGGATTGCTACCTCCTTTCTATGTTGATATGCCTAAAACTTTAGAAGAGATTATTAATTCTGAATTGAGGTATTTAAAGGAATATGAGAAGGCTCCGATTAAAACTGATTTCCATTATTTTTGTGCAATACTTAATAACATTTTTATTAAAAAGGTTCGCAGTAATTAATCTTTATTTTCTTGTAATTTTTCTTTTAAATGGTGCATTGTAACAAATGCCATTAATATTAGTGGAGAAAGAAAAAGATCTTCTAAGTAGTGAGCAAGTCCAGCACTCAAGCGATAATCGACTTTAAAATTATAGAGTGTCAGAAAAACAAAGCTTAGACTCATGTATAAAAAATAGGTTACGACTAATATTTTTCCTAAATATTTATCACGGGAATGGAGTATTAAAATTAAGTAGCAAAGTATAATATATATCAGGCTAAAAAAAATGGAGGATTGAAGTTTTGGTGATAACTGAAAGCTCGCTAAATTACTTACTTCGTTTGTATAATTTGTAATTTCTGTTTTGGGATATTTATTTAGAAATTGAAATCCCTTTTGACTAATAACTAATAATTTATCTTCTCTTTTCCATCCAAAAAATAATAGTAACATTAAGAGTAAAAACGCAAGTATATTATTAAAAG
>JBKCGZ010000189.1:0-32200 GCA_046303115.1 Bacteroidota bacterium
ATTGATGTTCGCTATATAGTTTTTGTAATTCGTTGTTTTTGGTAGGAGGAATGGTTTTTACGTTTTCAGACGTGATTGGCAATTTAATAGTCGATGGAACCCCAACAATGGTGAATTCACAATCTGGAAATTCATTTGCAACCTTTAATATCAAATCAATCCCTTTTAGTTGCTGCTGAAATGAAAATTCTAATCCACCAGACACCGTAATAAACGAGTTCTTCTTTTTGTCTGTCGATTTATAGAATTGCGTATCGTCGTACCCGTTAGGAATAACAGTGGTGGGAGTGTTGTATTTTTTAACAAAAGCTTTTATTCCTTGTTCTGCAGGAATGTTATTGTCGTAAGTATAATTATAGCTGATTAGCGTTTTGTGCTTCGGACTTACATGCGTAGCTAGTTTGAAAGATACTTTGGTAAACAGTCCTAATAGTTTTTTGTTAAAGTTGCCATAGCCAATAGCGGGAAACGATACACAATCAGTTCCGCCTGCAATGACTAAAAAGTTTTCACCTGTAAGACGAGCAAACAATCCCGGAAGGTAACCATGATAACCTGCAAATTGCGCAACATACAGTTTAGTACTGAAAAGATGTCTAAGGATAAACAGCTTTTGTTTTATTAATAAGAAAGGTGTCTTCCATTTTTTATCGCTGCTAAAAGCAAATACTTTTACTTCATCAATTTCTGAAAGAATAGAAATGTCTTTATTTACAAACGACGAACTACCAGTATGGAAATAAAGAATTGCCATTGTTATTTTTTATTAAGTGTTGCAACGGAAATGATTCCAGCAGTGAAAAATGGCAATACGGGTAACTTGATAATACGATCATCTATCCACCAGAAAATTTTAGAAATAACTTGAAGTCCTTTTAAAGTTAATTTCTTGATCTTCAAAAACTGAATTGGTTTGCCTTCATGTTGCTCGAGTGTGACACCAAAAGATATAGGAAGATGATATTCGCAATAATTGATTGTTAATCCTGATTTATTCAAATAAGAACTTAAATCAGATTTATTCATCAATACATGAATATCGAATACAGGTTTATTCATTATTTTCTGAAGGATGCCAGTAGCGCCTTTCAAGTATGGAACAGTGGTAATTAAAATTCCATTAGGCTTTAAGAATTTTTTAAATGCATTAATGGTATTGACAGAATCTTCAAAATGCTCAAGTACACCAAATGAACAAACTACATCAAAAGCACCAAATAATTCTTGCGGCGGATTAAAAATATCGCCTTGAATAATTTCACCTTTGATACCATCACGCTCTAAAATCTTTTCTGTTTGCTTACAGCCTAATTCACTATAATCAAGTCCGTAAATTTCTAATCCGTATTGCTGATGAAAGTAGCTTAGGAAAACAGAATTCCCACAACCTAATTCCAGCACTTTTGCATGCTTACCTTTTAAGTCCGATAAATATTTCGAATAAACAGCATCAATCTTTCGAATGCTATAATTAGAAAGACCTTGCTTCCTTAAATCAATAGGGTCGGGTAGAGGCAACTGATTCCAGAAGGAAGTCCAATATTCTTTACTCGCTTTATCTACTTGTGTCATTCCAAAATTATTTTTCGCATCTGGCTTCAACGCCATTACCACCTTTATTCATCCAGATATTCTTTCCATTAAGAGCTGTTAATGTTTTACGAATGTCATCCATACTACGTAAGTGCTTGTAATAGTCAGTTAGTTGGTCGTAGGTATCTAACTTACTCCATTCGTAATGGAACTGTCTGTCTTGCTCGGGAAATTCGCGGATGTAAACAATTAGCGGAGAAACACGATGCACTAACCAATTGATAATACCTCTATCTTTCAATTTCCAATGGATCGGGAAGAAAAAATCCACTAAACTATTTACGATGCGTTGTGATTTTTCTGGTTTCATTTCTTTTAGGATAGCTCTGAAAATTGGAGTGAGCGTAGAGTAATAACCAATTCTCCAGATATAATGATCAATAACCAAAACTCCACCTGGCTTTACTTTTTCAAATAAGCACTTGATTGTTTTCTCTGGATCTGGAGTATGCTGAATTACGCCTAGGCAAACTACATAATCGAATAAGTTATCTGCATAAGGAATATCATAAACGCTGGCTTGTGCAATTTGATAATTCGGTGCATTACCAATATTTTCCTTATTTACATCCACAGCAACGCTTAAAACTAAGTAGTGAATTAATCCGCCTCCTTTCACTAATAGTTCTGTAAAACGGCCTGCACCTGCGCCAACCTCTAAAACAGTTTTGTCTTTAAGTCCGCTGATAGGCATGCCTAAGCAACGCTCTAAACGATCTTGGGTAATGCTCGTATTGCTAAAACTATCTAATTGTGTCTTGGCGTAGGTTTTCCATTGTAATCCGAAGGCAGAAGCGTAGTTCTCCTGAGGGACAAAACGCGGAATTCCGTTAATAATTGGGAATGCCTCACCATCGTTATTGACTAATTGGTCCCCTGAAACTGAAAGCGGTTTATGGTTTACAGGAGAGGAATAAGGGAATAATGTGCTCATATTTGAATGGCATAAATTTACCAAATTATAATTATCATCCTATTTATTAGATTTGTGAATCATAATTTATGTGCGGCTTTACAGGATACATCGATAAAAAAGGGATTTACGGAGTAGAAATACTGCGTAAAATGACGGATGCGTTGGTTCACCGCGGACCCGATGATGCAGGTTATGAGGTTTTATCAATGGAGAATGGTGTCGCTGCCTTTGGCTTTCGCCGACTTAGTATCCTGGATTTAAGTGAAGCTGGCCATCAGCCCATGTTCAATCATGATCGCTCTATTGCCATCATGTTGAATGGAGAGGTGTATAATTTTCAAGAATTAAAAGCTGATCTCATTTCCAGCGGAATTTCTTTTAAATCATCTTCGGATACAGAAGTTGTTTTGAAAGGCTACGAATTAAAGGGAATTGAATTTATTCATTCGTTGGTTGGGATGTTTGCTATTTCCATTTTAGATATTCCGAAGCAGCAGTTGTATTTGATTCGTGATAGAGCAGGTGTGAAGCCTTTGTTCTACTCGAACTACGATGGAAACATTATTTGGGGATCCGAATTAAAAGCGCTGCGAAATCATCCGGCCTTTAAACATACTACCGACGTTAATGCGTTGGGGTTATACTTTCAAAATGGAAATATTCCAGCTCCTTATACCATCTATCAAGATTGTTATAAGTTAGAACCAGGACATTATATCCAATTTGATTTGTCCAATTTTTCGAGCAAGAATATTAAGTATTGGGATGTAAATGATTATTACAACCAGCCTAATAATTCTATTTCTTACGAAGATGCAAAGCAACGCACAGAAAAATTGATGATTGATGCATTTAAGTATCGCATGATTGCCGATGTGCCTGTTGGTGTGTTTCTGAGTGGTGGATACGATAGTACTGCTGTAGCTGCTTTGTTGGCTAAATCATACGGACAAATAAATACGTTTACTATTGGATTTGAAGAAGCTTCGTTTAATGAAGCGAATTATGCAGAAGCCGTTGCAAAGGAAATTGGAACGAATCATTTTACAGAAATATGTACCATCGATGCAGCAAAGGATATCATTCCGGAACTGCCGCATATTTTTGATGAACCATTTGGTGACTCATCAGCTATTCCAACTACATTAGTTAGTCGCATAGCGAAGAAGCATGTAACGGTGGCTCTATCCGCAGATGCAGGTGATGAATTGTTTGCAGGCTATCCTCGTCATTTGAAAGCGGAATCTTATTTAAAAAAGTGGAATAATAAACCAGGAGCAGTAAAATTGTTGTCTCCTTTTTTAAATGCGATTAATCTGAATAAGAATTTAACGAGTGCTAATCGCATAGAAAAGTTAATTGAATTTATCAATGCAAAGACAAACGCAGAAGCATTTGATAGTATCAATAAAACATTTACCGCTGGTGAAGCAAGACTTTTATTAAATGCAAATTTCAAAGAGTTGAACACGATATTTAATAGTGGAGAGAAATTCTCTTCGAAGGTGTCGCCTTTAAATCAAGTGCTCGCAGTAGAATATCAAACCTATTTAGTAGATGATATTTTACAGAAAGTCGATCGTGCTACTATGTCGACATCACTCGAAGGGCGTGAGCCATTTTTAGATCATCGATTGATTGAGTTTGTTGCAACCTTGCCTTCTGAATACAAATTGCAGAATGGAGTAGGGAAGCGAATTTTAAAAGATATCGTTCATCAATATGTTCCGAAATCCTTAATGGAAAGACCTAAAATGGGCTTTGGTGTTCCAGTAAAGAAATGGATGAAAGATGATTTAAAACCTTTGTTGATGGAAGTGATGGGTGATGATGCTTTAAAGGGAAATCATTTATTAAATGCAACTGCTATTCATCGTTTGCGTGAAGATTATTTAGCGGGTAAAGTGCACGACTTCGAACGTTTATGGTTTGTGTTTACTTATTTACAATGGTTTAAAAAGTGGGGGAATTAAGATGGGAGTAATCAAACGACAAGGAATAAAAAATACGATTGCAGTTTATATCGGACTCGCAATTGGATTTCTGAATTTAATTGTTATTCAGCCTTATTTTCTTACGAAAGAAGAACTTGGGTTAACACGATTACTTTATTCCTTTTCATTAGTCGTTGCCATGTTTGTTCCATTAGGAATTGGAAATGCAACCACACGATTTTTTCCTGTATTTAAAAATATCGATAAAAAACATCATGGCTATTTCGGCTTCATGTTGTTATTCCCTCTCATCGGATTTGCATTAACCTCGTTGGTGATTTTGTTGATGAAAGATTTTATTTTTCATCAATACATGAAAGAGTCGCCAATGTTTCTGGCATTTTTTCAATATGTATTTCCGTTAATATTTTGTATTTCTTTTATCTCTGTAATTTCTATTTACTGCAACGTTAATTTTAAATCTACTATTCCTACGTATGTAAACGATATTGGAGTTCGTTTGCTGACGATTGCTGTCGTTTCAATTTATTATTTGAAGTGGATTAACCTTGATCAGTTCATTCTTTCTTTCGTTGGAATTTATGTTGTTCAGCTTTTGATTTTATTGGCTTATGTATTTTTGTTTGATAAGCCTAGAATTAAAATCGATTGGCCTACTTTTAAAGAGAAGAAATTCTTTCGTTTGATTTCTTACGGATTGTTATTGTGGTTTGCATCAGTTGCATCCATTGGATTAAAATACTTCGATTCCATTGTGATGGGGAAATACATGGCATTAAGTTTCGTCGGAATTTATACAGTAGTAGCTTTTGTATCCACAATTATTGAAGCACCCTTAAACGCATTTGATAAAATTGCTTCTGCTAAAATTGCTTTTGCTTGGGAAGAGAAAAACATGAAAGAGATTGATGATATCTATTACAAGAGTTCGTTGTACATGTTTATCATCGGTGGATTTTTGTTTATTAATGTGAATGCAAATATCCGCGATTTACTTTCATTTTTGCCAGAGGGATATCAATCAGCTTGGATGGTAGTTGTGATTTTAAGTATAGCAGCTTTATACAATATGGCAACTGGTTTAAATGCAGCTATTTTATTTACCTCTGAAAAATACAAATGGGGTGCAGGATTATTGATAACACTTGCTATACTAGCAATCATTTTACAGAATTTATTCATTCCTTTGTTCGGTATGAATGGAGCAGCTACTGCAACGGCATTGTCTTCTTTCTTTTATAATACCATGTTGCTTTGGTATGTACACAAGCATTTTAAACTAATGCCTTTTACCAATGAAAATTTAAAAGTATTATTTACCATTATTGGATTAGGAATAATAGGATTCCTACTTCCAAGTTTTGAAAATAAACTATTGACTATTGCTTTTAAGTCGGCTTTTCTATCGATTGCTTATTTCTTTGTTATTTATCGTTTGAAAATTGCGATGGAATTACAAGAAATTGTTTTTGAATTCTTTCGAAAGAAAGAATTATAATTTATTTTTCAATTCTTTGACTTGAACTAATACTCCTTTGTCTTCTTCGTTTTTAGGAGGTGTTTTTTCAATCCTTGAGATAATTGCTTTTGCTTTGTCTACATCCCCATCATCATCGCGCAAATAATAAGTGTTTGCTAATTCATAGTAGTACAACAAAGCAGATTGATTAAACTTTATAGCCTTGTTTAAATTATCTAAAGCTGATTGATAAGAGCCTTCTGGCATATTGCTGTAGATAGCTTTTATCATTACCATTTCAAGCGCATTGAATCCCGCCATTACCTGATGCCATTTTCCTAGAATAAAATAGGCTTCGGCAAGCGTGGGTTTTAATGCCACTGCTTTTTCAGCTTCCGATTTCATTTTAATTGAAAGCTTAACTTTTTCATTTACACCAGCATAATCAGTCAATCTCGCGCAAGCAAATGCAATAGTGAAATGCGCTTCTGGCAATTTAGGATTTATGCGGGTACCTTTTTCTGCTAAGTATAAGGCTTGGCGATACCATTGCTCTTTATTTTTAATGGACTTTAAAAATGGACCTTCCTTTGCCATGATTGCAGAGGTTTTGCATAAGGCATATGCTTGAGACGAATCTGCTTTGATAATGTCTTTATAGATCGTTAAAGCTTCAATAGGTTTATTTTGATCTTCTAATTTCTGCGCCTGATCTAATTTTGATTTAATATCAATTTGTCCATATCCGAAGAATGGTAAAACAAAAGAAGCTGTGATTATAATTGCAAAGCACTTTTTCATGACTGTTAAAACAAATAATTTCATTTAAAGTTTTTTAGCCTCTTGGGTGAAATTGTAAAATGGCACTTCGTAGATAATCTCTATCAAGGTGCGTATAGATTTCTGTAGTGGTAATACTGCTATGGCCAAGCATCTCTTGAACTGCTCTTAAATCGGCGCCACCTTCAATTAAATGTGTGGCAAAAGAATGTCGGAAGGTATGCGGACTAATACTTGACCGAATGCCTGCAATACGCGCAAGATCTTTAATGATGGTAAAAATCATTACGCGCGTTAAATGTTTTCCTCTGCGATTTAAAAAAACAAAATCTTCTTCGCCCGTTTGAATATTCAAATGATTGCGATACGATTGAAAATATCTTTCTAGTTGACTGATGGCTATATTTCCAATTGGAACAATGCGTTCTTTATTTCCTTTACCCGTAATTTTTATAAATCCAACATCAAAAGAACAACCGCTCAATTTCAAATTGACCAATTCAGAAACACGCAGGCCGCATGAGTACAATGTTTCAATAATCGCTTTGTTACGTTCTCCTTCTGGCTTACTTCTATCGATTGCAGCAATCAAGGCATTAATCTCTTCCACCGTTAAAAAATCAGGAAGCTTCTGTCCAATTTTAGGTCCTTCCAATAGGGTAGTAGGATCATCACTAACAATATTTTCAAGCAGTAAATACTTATAAAAAGCTTTAATTCCAGATATAACTCTGGCCTGACTTCTAGCTGTCATTCCTAATTCATGAATCCAATTTAAAAACTCCTGTAAAAAACGATAATCTATTTTTTCCGGTTGTAATGTAGACTGGCTATAATCGATGTATTGAACGAGTTTTTCGATATCATGCAAATAGGCCTGAATGGTATTCGCAGACAAAGATTTTTCTAGCTGCAAATACCCTTTAAATCCTTTGATATAAGGCGTCCAGGCTTTCATACTGCAAAGTTACATTAATCATAATTGCAAATAGGATTAAATAGTATAGGTTTGTTAACTTCGCAATGATGAAAAAGATACTTATTCTGAACGGACCTAATTTGAATTTATTGGGTAAACGTGAGCCATCGATTTACGGTAGTGGAACGTTTGAAGACTTTTATCAGGGGTTAGTTTTCCGACATACGAATGTGATGTTGTCTCATTATCAATCGAACGTAGAAGGAGAGTTGATTAATAAGTTGCATGAAGCTGGATTTGAGTATGATGGAATTATTTTTAACGCTGGTGGATATACGCATACATCTGTGGCGATTGCGGATGCCGTAGCTGCTATTACCACACCTGTAATAGAAGTGCATATTTCGAATGTATATGCGCGTGAAGAGTATAGGCATCAAAGTTTGATGGCAAAAAACTGTGTTGGTATTATTACAGGACTAGGCATTCAAGGTTATGAATTAGCATTGGAATATTTTTTAAATCATGCTTAATCAAAAAGAATTTTTCAAAGATTTAAAAGTAGTTGAGCTTGCATCCGTATTAGCTGGCCCTGCGGTAGGGATGTTTTTTGCTGAGTTAGGAGCGAATGTAATCAAGATTGAAAATAATAATGGTGGTGATGTAACGCGTGGTTGGAAGAATCCGAAGGAGGAGAGTAGTGAAGATAAGTCGGCCTATTACCATTCCGTTAATTGGAATAAGCAAGTTTTATTTTTGGATTTGAATAATCCATCAGATCACAAGCAAGTATTGGATTTATTGAGCGATGCGGATATTCTGATAACGAATTTCAAGAGCGGCGATGATGAAAAGTTTAATCTAACCTCATCATATTTAACATCAAAATTCCCTTCATTAATCATCGGAGAAATTGCTGGTTATTCAAACTCAAGCAAAGTAGCTTTTGATGCAGTATTACAGGCAGAAACAGGATTTATGTCTTTGAATGGAACGAATGAATCTGGTCCGTTAAAAATGCCAATAGCGATGATAGATATCTTAGCGGCTCATCAATTAAAAGAAGGGATTCTATTAGCCTTATTGCGCAAATCGAAAACGAATAAAGGAAGTGTTGTTAAGGTAAACTTATTTGAAGCGGCCATATCATCGTTAGCGAATCAAGCCTCGAATTGGTTGAACAGCGCATACGAATCACCTCGCATGGGAAGTCTACATCCTAACATTGCTCCATATGGAGAAATGTATCTAACAAAAGATAGTAAATTGATTCTTCTTGCCATTGGTAATGATAAACAATTTAGTGCTTTGTGTTCTATTTTAAATGTAAGTGAATTATTAAATGACTCTCGTTTTTCAAAGAATGCAGAACGTGTTAAAAATAGAGGAGAATTGAATGAACTTATCGCCAATCAATTCAAGTTGGAATCATCAGCTTATTGGATGGATTTATTCAATGCGCAAAATGTTCCTGCTGGAATTGTAAATTCAATGTCGGATGTATTTAATATCCCTGCTGCTGAAAAGAAAATACTTTTTCAAACAGAATCAAACGGTGAAATAAGTAAACGAGTAGAAACAATAGCTTTTACAATTAACGATGGAAATTAGAACGCCCAATACTCAAGCGGAATGGGATGCTTATTATAAATTGCGATGGGAAGTATTACGTAGGCCTTGGAATCAGCCTGTGGGTAGTGAAAAGGATGCAGATGAAAATGCATTTTATCATGTTGCTGCATTTGAAGGTGAAAAGATTCTAGGTGTAGGATGTTTGAAAATGATTAATGATCAGGAAGCGCAAATCAGATTCATGGCTGTAGCAAATAGTCTTCAGCGTAAAGGCGTTGGTGTTAGTTTGATGAATGCACTAGAAGTGTATGCGTTTAGTCGAAGAGCCACAAAAGTTGTATTGCATGCTCGCGAAATCGCCGTGCCTTTTTACGAGTATTGCGGCTACACCATTGTTGATAAATCCTATTTACTCTTCGATACCATTCAGCATTATTTTATGTCGAAAGCAATTTAATTATTCTAAATTTGCACTATGCGCATTGATATCATTACTCTACATCCAGCTTTATTAGAAGGACCTTTTAGTCATTCGATTCTTAAACGTGCGCAAGAAAAAGGTCTAGCTGAAATTCATTTAGTTGACCTACGTAATTATGCAATGAACAAGCATAAGAATGTAGATGATTATCCGTATGGTGGTGGGGCAGGTATGGTTATGATGGTGGAGCCAATTGCCAACTGTATAGAAGATTTAAAATCACAGCGTGATTACGATGAAGTAATTTATATGAGTCCTGATGGTGAGTTGTTTGACCAACCAATTGCGAATCAACTTTCGTTAAAAGGGAATCTGATAATTTTATGCGGGCATTACAAAGGCGTTGATGAGCGTGTACGTGAGCATTTTATCACGAAGGAAATTAGTATTGGCGATTATGTTTTATCTGGTGGTGAACTAGCTGCTGCCGTTGTTGCTGATGCGGTTATTCGATTATTGCCAGGCGTATTAAATGATGAAACGTCTGCATTGTCTGATTCTTTTCAAGATAATTTAGTAGCACCTCCCGTGTATTCTCGTCCTGCAGAATTTAGAGGTTGGAAAGTACCTGATGTTTTATTATCAGGACATGAAGCTAATATCCAACAATGGAGATATGAAGAGTCTGTTAAGCGAACGAAAGAACGTCGCCCAGGCTTACTTGAGAAAGAATAGAAGCAACTAATTAAGCTACATCTTCTTTCGGGTGTACCATACGCATTTTGTATAAGCGTTGGCGAGACTTTGCTTTTTTACTTCGTGTAGCATAAAAGAAGAAAGTAAGCAGTCCGATAAAGTAAGACGAAAAATATAGTGTATGCAAATGTGACCACTCATCAATAAACAAAGTGATAATCACATTTAATGAAATCGTACAGAGCACAAGTGCTGAGAATGCTAATGCTACCTGTCCATCAGTTAATCCGAAATAGGCCAGGTTATGTGTTGTATGATCTTTACCTCCTACAAATGGTGATTGCCCTTTCGACAAACGATTAACCACTACAACAGTTGTATCTAATATCGGTAAAATAAAAATCATCAATGTAGAGCAAAATAAATTTCCTGTTGCTGGAGGGTTTGGAGAGTAAGGGTCATTCCAAAAATAAATTATTCCAATAGCAGCCAGGAAAACTCCCAAGAACTGACTTCCTGTATCGCCCATATACATTTTTGAAGGATGCCAATTAAAACGAAGGAACGCGACTAATGATGAAAGCACGCCAATTAAAACCAAGAGATGCATATTATCAAAGTCCTGGTGAATCATAATTCTGAAAATAGCATTGACAATAATTCCAATAGATACAATAGAGGTAATTCCATCCATATTGTCAAGCATATTGATGGAGTTCATAATTCCAACTACCCAAAACAAAGTGAAGAAATAATTCATTAATTCATTTGGAAAAATTTTAATGTAAATACCTGATGTAATTAAAATCAAACCTGATAAAAACTGAATCCCGAATTTTAAGAGAGGTTTTGTGTCATAAGCATCATCGGCAAGTCCAATAATGAATCCAGCACCGCAAGCTAATAATAATCCGATAAAGGCTGTTTGAAATAGAGGCTTTGCAGGTTCAAAGAGGATAGAGTAACTTGCTACGGAAAGTAAAAACATGATATAAAAAGTAATTCCACCAATAGCTGGCTTAGATAGTGCTCCCCATCGAATGATAGTCTCTCCAGAAGTATTGCGTATGCCTAAGGTTTTAAAGAAGCGAAGAAATAATGCATTGACCATTAATGAAAAAAACGTCAGTAAAATAAAGTAGATAATATATACCAGATAAATTTTATTTGCCATAATGGTCATCATGCTACAAATTAAAATGGTGATTTAAATGAATTGAAAGGAGTAAATTGCATATCTTTTTCAGATACGATTGGATTATCAATATTCCATTTGATGTTGATATCCTTGTCGTTCCAAAGTAGGCCTGACTCCGACTGTTTATTGTAGAGGTTAGTGCATTTATAGGAGAAAATAGTTTCATCGGTAAGCGATAAAAATCCATGAGCGAATCCTGATGGAATCCAAAACTGATGTTTGTTTTCTTCGGTTAATTCAACCATAATAAATTTGCCATAGGTTGGCGATTGCTTTCTAATATCCACTGCCACATCAATTGCAGCACCTTTAATTACACGAACTAATTTCCCTTGATCATATGGGGGCGATTGAAAATGCAATCCTCTTAGAACATTTTTCTTTGAGATTGATTCATTGTCTTGTGCAAATGATGACGGGATGCCATAATCACTGTACCTATTGCTGGAATAAGTTTCGTAAAACAACCCTCGTTCATCAGAAAAGACTGCAGGTTTGATAAGAAGCAATCCATCAATTTCAAATCGATCAACGGTCATATTACCTCTTTTTAGATATCAGTTGTCTGAGTTTGTCAATGAATCCACTTGGCTCATCATCTTCTTCGTAATAGCCATAACCATAGCTATAACCATAGCCATATCCGTAACCATAACTATAGCCATATCCGTAACCGTATTTCAATCGTGACATTTCAACGCCATTTAAAATTACAGACATATTTGAAATTTTATTTTCATTCATTAGTTTGTTTAACTGAGCAATGAACATTTTTTTCGAATAATTTGCACGTAAGATATACAATGGGTAATCTGCTATTTGTAAAATAGGAACCCCATCACTTACGATTCCAACAGGAGGTAAATCGGCAATGATAATATCATATTTCGTTTTTAAATAAGCTAGGATTTCATTCATGCGCGGATTGATAATTAATTCCGCAGGGTTGGGAGGAATAGGACCAGCTGTAATGAAATCTAGATTTGCCAAAGAACTATGAACGATGCAATTATCTATAGAGTCTTTTCCAATCAATAGTGTGCTCATTCCTTTTTCGTTTTCAACGTTAAACCCAATATGGATTTTGGGTTTACGCATATCCAAATCGAGAATGATTACTTTCTTGCCAGAAAAAGCAACAACCCCAGCAAGGTTAATCGCATTAAATGTTTTTCCTTCTCCCGAAATAGTTGATGTAACTGCTAATACTTTAGGTTCATCTTCATTCGAAATAAATTGAAGATTTGTTCTGATAGATCGAAAAGCTTCTGAGATGACCGATTTCGGATTTTTATCAACTAATAACTGGGATACAGGAATTTCTCTTTTGTATTTTGGAACAATTCCTAGCAATGCAGCTTCCGTATATTGCCCTATTTCTTCAAGCGAATTAATTTCGTTATAAAGTAAATAACGAGTAATAATGATTATAAAACTTATTAAAAAACCAATCATCAAACAGGCGCTGATAATTAATGCCCTATTTGGTGAAACAGGTGGGGTATTTGGATTTGATTCCACTAAAATTACATGCTTGGGAACATATCCTGCTCTTGTAATTGAAAATTCTGCTTTCTTGTCGAGTAGTAATGAGTAAAACTTTTCATTTACATTGAAAAGTCGTTCTAAGCGACTAAATTCTGCTTGCTGATTCGGTATTTTTACAAAACGGCTATTAGCTTCATTTAGTAATGAACTTAAATATTGCTTTTGATTTTGAAGTGTTGTAACTTCATTGTTAATCGATTTGAAAATAATTTCTTTTTGGTTTTGAATTCGCGTGTTGATGCTTTTGGATACTTCTGCATTTTCTGTGGCTTGTAATCGAATTTGATCACGTTCATCAATTAATTGTTGCAGTTTAGTTAACTGAGCAAGAAACTGTGCATCTTTTGCAGTCCCCGAAATAGAAAGTAAAAACTTACCAATATCATTATTGCCTTTAATATCGTTACTTAAAGATTGATATAAAGAGAGCTGAGTATTAATTAGCAATAATTGATTTTGATAATTTTTATAATCAGCAGTTACATCAGTTATAGCTTGGTCGGGTGAAATAATTTTATTGGTTCGCTTAAATGCTTCAATCGAATTTTCGGAATTGCTTAATTCAATGTCAATACTAGATATCGTTTTATCAATAAAGTCTAAGATTTTATTGGCAACCTCTGAGTTTTTTTCTACATCATAAATATTAAATTCTTGTGCAAGCTTATTTACAATATCAGAGGCTTTTACTGCATTCTTATCTTTTAATTTTATTTGAATTGTTTTTGCTTCAATATTTAATACATTAACGATAAGTTCTTTTGAAATTTTCGAAACAACTTCAGTTTCATTATTGATGGTGAAAAAGAAAACATCTTTACTGATGTCTTTCTGCATATCAACAATGGCATTGTAGTCTAAAACATTTATTTTGATAGTTGCTTCTGGAAGATTTATCCATTTCCCAACATAATAATCTTGAATTGTTTTTTTGCCGGAATTTCTTGAAGTATAAGTGAGCGTTAATGTGTTTTTGTTTTTAAATTCGACTAAAATAGGATTGCCTAAAATTGAGGAATCTTTTAGAGTATAGTCAACACTGAACGGAGTTTGTCGGTAAAGTTCATTAACTAAAATTGAACCTTTTGAATAATATGAAACTTGTAGCGGCAAATGACGAACTGCTTTTCCAATGATAATTTTGGATTTGATTAATTCTATATCACCAGCTATTTCGCTATTATTATCGTTGTAAAATCCATTTTTAGAATCAAGTCCAAGTACATTTTGGGCATTATCTTCATTAGCAATTTTAATTACTGAGGTACATTCAAATATCGGAGCACTATATCGCAAAATAACTAGAGCAATCACCACCGATAACAACATTAGAAATGCAAACCATAGCATATTCTTTTTTGCTATTGTAATAAATAGTTTGAAGTCAAACTCTTCGTTTATCGGGGATATTTTTTTCTTAGCCAATTGAGTTTAATTTAATTTGAATTTAAAATCCATTAGCAATATTATAAATTAATGCTAGACTAGTAATTATTCCTACTATAGGTGTGATTTGTGTCAACACCTCTTGAGATATTCTTGGAACTGGTTCAACATAGATAATATCATTAGCTTGCAATAATAAATTCCCTTGCTTCAGCCCTTCAATAGTCGAAAGGTCTATTAAAATAACTTTAGGATTTCTTAAATCGCCACGTATCAACTTAATTTTTTTTGCCTTACCTGTATTTGTGATACCTCCTGCTAAAGCCAAGGCTTCAATAACAGTTGTACTTTCGTTATCGAGATTAACAACTCTACCTGATCCGCCTGTACCAGGGAATACAGTTACTCTCCTGTTTACTACGCGAACCACTACAAATGGCTTGTTGTAAAAATTAGCATATTGTGTTTCTAAAGATTTTTCAGCTTCACGAATTGTCATTCCAGCTATTTTATATTTACCTATAATCGGAAGTTTAATCATTCCATCTGGCTCTACTAAAAATTGAATAGTAGTATTATTATTCATATTGTTCAGTCGAGACGTCACAGATTCGGCAGATGTTGTAATGTCAATTAATTTAAATCCATCGTTGGTATAAACACTCATACTTACAATATCATTCGGAGAAACGCGATACTCAACATTCCCAATCGTTTGGTCAACATCGTATTCGTAGTCGGTTGGTACTTTAAACATTACGCTAGGGTTGATATTACAAGATGAAAGTGTAACGGTAAGCAACAACAACATGACTAGTTTTCTCATAAAATAGCTATTGAATTTATGGAAGCAAATGTAATGAAAAAATGTTCTTTCGGTGGATTTGTATGGTTATCTCTTTTGACTTAGTAAACGCATGTACAAGTCACGGTGATTCTCGACCATTTTCATATAACCAAAGGAATCATTGGCAAACGATGGACTTCGATTGGCCATTTTATTTCTTAAGGTTTCGTTTTCAATTAATTCAAGAAGGTATTTTGAAAATTCTTCTCGGTCCTCCTTCGGAGCTAAAAGGGCTGTTTCGCCTTCGATGACAATATCGCTGATACCACCTACATTGGTACTTACCACTGCTTTTCCAGCTGCCTGAGCTTCAATCAGGCTTACTGGTGTTCCCTCATTGTTAGAGGTCAGGGCTATAATGTCGAGACCCGCAACAGGAATGTCAATATCAATAATCCAAGATGTGAAAGTAATAGTATTTATCTCGTTGAATTCTGAGTTTGTATTGAAGCTTAAATTCAGCTGTTGGCAATACTCAAAAACAGCATCTCTATCCTCGCCATCACCTATGATAAACGCATGCACTTTTTTAGTTGTCTGCGACAATATATTTTTCCAGCAATCTAGAAATAACTGATGGTTTTTTATCGGGACAATTCGTCCAATAATTCCTACTGCAATCGTATCATCGCTGAGTCGATATTGCTGTCGGAATTCACTTCTTTTTGCCTGCTGATTTGTTTGGAATTTTTCAAGATCAATGCCTAATGGAATAACAAAGGATTTTTTATCAGGAGCGACTCTGAATTTTTTAGAAAGTTCTTCCTTTTGTACATTGCTGATGGCAATAATTCCGCTGGTTTTTCTCGCTAAATAGCGCTCAATATTTAAGAATATAGCCGTCTTTAGTTTGCCAAAATACCCCTCGAAAACATGTCCATGAAAGGTATGTAAAATAACGGGGACATTGTTATTAATTGCGGCTAATCGTCCAAGAGTTCCAGCCTTGGCCGCATGCGTATGTACGATGTCTGGTTTAAATTCCTTTATGATCGCATCTATTTCTTTGTAGGCTTCTCGGTCGTCTTTCCAGTTTATTTCTCTTCGCATTTTATTGATGTAACGAGGAGTGATTCCCATATTGCGAACGATAAACTCAGAACTTTCTTCGCTATCGTCTTTTAATCCTGCCAACAACATCGTTTCATAACCATCTCCCAAATAAGCGGTTAAATACCCTGCAATAAACGTGGGGCCTCCTAAATTTAATCGGTTAATAATCTGTAAGACTCGTGGCATTGAATGGTAAATTGGAGTTGCGAACCTATTCATTTTTTTTGATTGATGAAAGAAAATGCAAAAGGTTAAAAAAATATCAAAAAACAAGGGTTTTTTTAATTCAGTTTAATGCATTCGATTAACTTTGCCGTCCTATGTTTGCGCTTCTAACAAAAGAAATAAATAGTTTTTTGAATTCACTGATTGGTTATATTGTAATTGCAGTGTTTTTATTGACTATTGGCTTGTTCATGTGGGTTTTTCCCGGAGAACTAAATGTGATTGATAGTGGTTATGCCAATATCGACTCTTTGTTTTCAATTACACCATGGGTGTATATGCTATTGGTACCGGCGGTAACGATGCGTTTGTTCTCAGAAGAAAAGAAAACGGGCACTATTGAATTGTTGCTTACAAGACCTTTAACTGAAATGCAAGTGGTGATGGCTAAGTATCTTTCAGGAGTGATTTTGGTTCTGATTTCTTTATTGCCAACGATTGTTTATTGTTTTACGATTTATTCAATAAGCTTTCCTGCCGGAAATATTGATACAGGATCAATCATTGGTTCTTATTTAGGATTATTGCTTCTAGGTGCAGGATTTGTGGCGATTGGATTATTTGCTTCCGCAATTTCTGATAACCAGGTTGTCTCTTTTATCATTGCCTTTTTCTTATGCTTACTATGTTACACGGGATTCGAGTTAGCATCCACATTGAGTGAGATTCCTTATTTGAGTAATATTTTATTTAATCTAGGGGTACATGCACATTATGTCAGTATGAGCCGCGGAGTGGTTGATACTCGTGATTTGATTTATTTCTTTAGTTTGATTTTTATTTTCCTTTTTTCAACACGTACAGTAATTGAGAGCAGAAAATGGTAAACAAGGCTATTAAGAAAATAAATGTACGGCGCCAAGCTATCATAAACCTCTTGATGCTTTTGGCGATTATCGTCTTTTTAAATGTAATTTCTACTTTTTGGTTTTTAAGACTTGATTTAACATCTGACAAGCGATTTACGCTTTCTAAAGAGAGTAAGCAGCTAGTAGGTAATTTAAAAGATGTTGTATTTGTTAAAGTTTATCTTGAAGGTGATTTCGCTCCAGGTTTTATGCGTTTGCGAAATTCAACGCAAGAGATGTTAGACGAACTTCGAGCATATTCAAAAGGCAAACTTGAATATGAGTTTATTGATCCATCTGCAAACACGAATGAAAAAGAAAGAAACAAGTTATACGCTCAACTTTACCAAAAGGGCATTCAGCCATCTACACTCGAAGAAAGAACAAAAGAAGGTTTAAATAGAAAGTATATCTGGCCAGGTGCATTAGTTACATTTTCGAATCAGGAAATAGGAGTGCAGTTGCTGAAAGATCAATTAGGTGCTCCTCCTGAATTAATGCTGAATAATTCCATTCAGAATATCGAATATGAACTTTGTAATGCTATTCGTAAAGTAACTAATCCATTGCGACCGCTAGTAGGGTTCGTTTATGGACATGGAGAGTTAAGCGAAATGCAAACTGCGGATATTTTGAAAACGCTTCAAACGTCGTATGATGTCAAGCGAGTTCGTATAGACAGTACGTTAGGGATCCTTCGTGATTTCAAGGCAATTGTGATAGCTAAACCTGATTCTGCTTTTAATAATAAAGATAAGTTTATCATTGACCAGTTCGTTATGAATGGGGGTAAGGTTATTTGGTTGGTGGACCCGATGCAGGTTACAATGGATAGTATTAAGAGAACGGGTAATACAATGGCATTGGCCCGCGATCTTAATCTCGATGACATGTTGTTTAGATATGGTGCGCGAATCAACTACGATTTAATTCAGGATTTGAGCTGTTCTATGATACCTGTTGTAACTGGATACATGGGCAATCAGCCTAAACAAGAGCTAAAGCCATGGTACTTTTTCCCAGTTTTTACTCCTATGTCTACGCATCCTATAGTTAATAATTTAAATTCTATAAAAGGGCAGTTTACCAGCTCTATCGATTTGCTTGGTGCGAGCGATATAAAGTCGACTGTATTATTGGCTTCATCTCGTTACAGTAAAATATCAACGGCGCCTGCACGTGTGAGTCTAGGAATTATGGAGTTTAAGCCAGACCCTAAAATGTTTCCGGCTCGTGATTTACCAGTTGCAGTTTTATTGGAAGGCAAATTTACTTCTGCATTTAAAAATAGAATTGCTTCAAAAGAAATTATCAATAGCAAGGATATCGCTTTTAAAGAGTCCAGCGTTAATAATCAAATGATTGTAATTAGTGATGGAGATATGATTGCCAACGATACGTTAAAGGGAAGTATTGCGCCACTAGGTTACGACCGATTTACAAGAAATACTTTCGGTAACAAATCTTTTATACAGAATTGTATAGATTATTTATGTGATGATTCTAATCTGATGCAGGTTCGTAATAAAGTATTTAAACTGCGTTTAATTGATCCTAATGTATTAGAGAAAGATAATCAACTTTTGAAAGTGGTAAATGCAGGGGCGCCGGTAATTTTAATTATTTTGTTTGGCTTAGTAAAAACATATAATAGAAAAAGAAAATATAATAAGTAAGGTAGCGTATAATATGAAAAATAAATTTTTAATTGGTGTTTTTGTTTTAGTCGCTGGAATTGCGTTGTATACAATTTTCAATAAAAAAACATCAACAATTGTTGGCGATTTGCGTGACTTTGCTGTAAATGATACTGCATCGATTGATAAATTATTTCTTGTTGACAGAGATGGAAACAAATCACTTTTAACTCGTGTTTCAGCTGGACAGTGGAAGGTTAATAATAAACACAATGCACGTCAGGAGTCGATTAATAACCTTCTTTATACAATCAAAGCGCTTGAAGTAAAAAGTCCG
Source organism: Bacteroidota bacterium (assembly GCA_046303115.1). Classification (GTDB taxonomy): domain Bacteria; phylum Bacteroidota; class Bacteroidia; order AKYH767-A; family OLB10; genus CAINEC01. The sequence goes on from JBKCGZ010000189.1 coordinate 19,391, forward strand.
GTAGGCAAGAACTTATATAATAATACCATGAAGCTGATGGCTTCTAAATCGGTGAAGATTGAAATTTATCAAAAGGGAAATCTTGTTAAAACTTACTATGTTGGTCATCCTACAATGGATAACCTTGGTACTTTTATGTATATCGAAAAATCGACTGTTCCCTACATTATGCATATACCAGGGTTCAATGGATTTTTAAGTACTCGTTATATGACTAATGAAAACGAGTGGAGGGAACGTTTTGTATTCCATTTCGATCCGCGTACGATTGTGAGCATCAATATCATTAATTCAACTAAAATAGATCGTAGTTTTTCAATTGTTAGAAATGTGGATTCAAGTTATGTATTGGCTTATACTCAGCCATCACTGAAGCAGGTCCCATACGATGTAGTTAAACTAAGAAAATACCTGGACGTTTTCAGTAATACGAATTTTGAGCGAATTGATAATCGATTAGGCAAATTACAGGCGGATTCGATTCTTAAAACACCTCCTTTTGCAAGCGTATCTGTTACTGACGATAGAAACTATATCAAAAACATCAAACTTTACAGAAAGCCAGTTACTGCTTCCTCTAGAAATCAGTTTGACGAAAAGACTGGTAAGCCCTTGCAGTTCGATATGGATCGTTTTTATACACGCATTGAAGGAAGTGATGAATGGTTTATTTGCCAGTATTTTCACTTTGATAGAGTAATGATTACTCCCGAGATTTTAATGCCTGGGAAGTCGGCAATCGCCCCTGAAAACAGGTATTGATTTAAGATGAAATCTTATTTTCTCTGAATTGTTGATAACATAAGCTTGAAATAATGGGATTCAAAAAGCACCTTAATTATATTTGCTCATCCAATCGAGTCTGGTGATTTGATTGTTGTTATAAAAAAATAGAAAATAGAATATGAAATTTGTTGTTTCCTCTACAACCTTATTAAAGCAGTTGCAGGCAATCAGTGGTGCATTACAATCAAGCACACCATTACCAATCTTAGAAAACTTCCTTTTTGAATTAAATCCTGGTGAGCTAAAAGCATCAGCATCTGATTTAGAAACAACAATGAGTACCACTATTGAAGTGGAATCAAAGGAGAGCGGTAAAATTGCTATTCCTGCGAAGTTATTATTAGAAACTCTAAAGACGTTTAGTGAAGTTCCGCTTACTTTCAAAGTAAATATGGATAACTTCCAAATTGAGGTTAGCTCTAATGTAGGTAAGTATAAATTATCAGGATTTAATGGTGATGAATTTCCGAAATTACCAACGATTGACAAGCCTAATTCTATTGATATTCCTAGCGATACTTTAGCAGATGCGATTAATACAACGCTATTTGCAACAGGAAATGATGAGCTTCGTCCAGTAATGACAGGGGTTTATTGCCAATTTGGAAAAGAAGGATCCATTTTCGTTGCTACTGATGCACATCGTTTAGTGAGATATCGTCGTTCTGATATTCGTTCAGGAAAAGAAGTTTCTTTCATTCTTCCAAAGAAGCCACTTGGATTATTAAAATCAAATTTGCCAAACACCAATACGCAAGTTAAAGTTGATTTCAACGATGCGAATGCGTTTTTCTCTTTTGATAATATCAATTTGATCTGTCGTTTAATCGATGGTCGTTATCCAAATTATGAAGCGGTTATCCCTCTTGATAATCCTAATAAACTAACAATTGATCGTGTTTCATTTTTAAGCGCTATCAAGCGTGTATCTATCTTCTCTAACAAAACAACTCATCAGGTGAAGTTTAAAATAGCTGGAAGTCAGGTTGATATTTCAGCAGAAGATGTTGATTTTGGAAATGATGCGAATGAGCGTTTGCAGTGCAGCTACGAAGGAAAAGATATCGAAATCGCTTTTAACGCAAGGTTTATTTCTGATATGTTAAGTAACCTTCATTCTGAACATATTCAAATGGAGTTATCATTGCCAAACCGTGCAGGATTACTTTCATCACCTAAAGACGAATCAGATCCAAGCGCCGACTTATTAATGTTGGTAATGCCAGTAATGATAAACTAAAAGTAAAATTATAATAAGATGGCCGTTTTCAAGCGGCCATTTTTTATTTATACGAACGGCTTTTCTTACCTTTGTTCATCTACTATGAGTACCACCCCAAGCAACGCAAATACAACCAAATTAGCTCCAATAATTCTTGACCCTGAGCAAGAGAAAAAGGAAATATTAAAACGATATCGTGCGCTTTTAAAATCTTGTAAATCGAATGTTGATGTAAAAGAACGCAAGATGATTCGCAAGGCCTTTGACATTTCATTAGAGGCACATAGCGACATGCGTCGTAAGTCGGGCGAACCGTATATTTATCATCCAATAGCCGTTGCTCAAATCGTTGCAGAGGAAATTGGTTTGGGTGCGTTGGCGGTAGTGTGTGCTTTATTGCACGATGTGGTTGAAGACACGCATTATACCTTAGATGATCTCGAAAGATTATTCAATAAAAAAGTATCAAATATCGTAGATGGATTAACGAAGATTTCAGGTGTTTTTGATCACAAGAGTTCTTTGCAGGCAGAGAACTTTCGTAAGATGCTTCTCACGCTGAGTGATGATGTTCGCGTAATCTTGATTAAAATAGCAGATCGTTTGCATAATATGCGTACGCTTGGTTCAATGCCTCGTGATAAACAGTTGAAAATAGCAAATGAAACTGCGTATTTATATGCTCCACTAGCGCATCGTTTAGGACTTTATGCTATCAAAACAGAGCTTGATGATTTAGCGTTGAAATATACTGAGCAAGATGTATATCGTTCAATTGCATTAAAGTTGCAGCAGAGTAGAAGAGATCGTGAGAAATTTATTAATGACTTTACTCGACCGCTTATCGATGAATTAAAAAATGAACATTTCAAGTTTGAAGTTAAAGGCCGACCAAAGTCAATAAATTCAATATGGAATAAAATGAAAAAGCAAAACATCACTTTCGAAGAGGTGTATGATTTGTTTGCTATTCGAATTATTATTGATTGCCCTTATGATTTAGAGAAAGCGGAATGCTGGAGAGTTTATTCTATAATAACTGATTATTTTACTCCTAATCCTGACCGCTTACGTGACTGGATCAGTACGCCTAAAGCCAACGGATATGAATCATTACACGCAACGGTCATGAGTAAAGAAGGAAAGTGGGTAGAGGTTCAAATCAGAACCAAGCGAATGGATGAGATTGCAGAGAAAGGGTATGCTGCGCATTGGAAATATAAAGAGTCGAATCACGAAGGAGCGTTAGATGAGTGGATTTCTCGAATTCGTGAGACACTAGAAAATCCAGATGCAAATGCATTGGATTTTATTGATGATTTTAAACTAAATCTATTTGCTGAAGAGATATTTGTGTTTACTCCCAAGGGAGAAATTAAAACGCTTCCCTCTGGTTCAACTGCGCTCGACTTTGCTTTCGAAATTCACTCTGATATCGGAACAAAATGTATTGGAGCAAAAGTGAATCATAAATTAGCAGCTATATCGCATGTGCTTAATTCCGGCGATCAGGTGGAGATTATTACTGCCAGTAAACAACGTCCGAAAGATAATTGGCTAGATATGGTTATAACTGCGAAGGCCAAATCGAAAATTAAAACAGCGTTAAAAGAGGATAAGAAGAAGTTTGCCGAGGAAGGAAAAGAAATATTCGATAAAAAAATTAAGGCATTAAAACTAGATAAAATTAGTTATGCTGTTAACGAATTACTGATGTTTTTTAAGGTTACAAATATTACTGATTTCTATTATCGAATTGCAGTTGGGGCAATTGACCTTAGTAACTTAAAAGACTTTTTCGATTTAAAGGAACAAGGCAAATTGCCAAACACCTTTAAAACCGACCAGCAAACATTTGAAGATTTGGTAAAGTCGATAAGAGGTAAGTCGGATATGTTGGTGATAGGTCAGGATATCGATCAGATTAAATATAAATTATCTGATTGCTGTGCGCCGATTCCTGGTGATGACGTTTTCGGATTTATTGAAGATGGAAATAGTATTTCGATTCATAGAACGAATTGTCCTAACGCAATGCAGTTAATGGCTAATTATGCTAATAAGATTGTTAAAGCTAGGTGGTTCGGCCAAGAACAAATTGCCTTTTTGACGGGAGTGAAATTAACAGGATTAGATGATGTTGGTGTAGTGAACAATATCACTAAAGTTATTTCGAGTGAACTGAAAGTAAATATTCGATCCCTTAATATTGAAAGTAATGATGGAGTGTTTGAAGGAACAATAATGTTGTTTGTTCACGATACCGAGCATCTGAAAAAGTTGATTAAGAAAATCGAAAAATTGCCAGGAATATTATCGGTAGTAAGAATTGACAATAACAACGATCAAAACGACTCCAGTTATGAATAGTTCCAATGAAAAGATAGGCGACAAGGTACATGCCGTATTTCTAGAATACCTCGAGAAAAATAATCTTCGGAAAACACCAGAGCGTTTTGCTATCTTAAGAGAGATTTACTCCATTAACGAACATTTTGATGTAGAGTCGCTTTTTGCTCATATGAAAACAAAAAAGTATCATGTGAGTCGCGCAACGCTCTACAATACCATTGAACATCTTTTAAATTGCGATTTGATTACCAAGCATCAGTTTGGAAAAAATATGGCGCAGTTTGAAAAGTCATATGCTTACAAACAACATGATCATTTAATTTGTCAGGATTGTGGAAAAGTTTTAGAGTTTTGTGACCCTCGCATTCAGCAAATTCAATCAATGATGGGCGATATATTAGGATTTGATGTGACCCATCATAGTCTAAACCTTTTTGGTAAATGCAATATGTTGGCGCAAAAAGGAAAATGTGAAAATTTGAAAGCAAAAAACAAGTAATTTAGCAACATATAAAAACACTATGGAATTCGGATTTAAAATCACAAAGAAAGATAGTTATTCGTTAATAAAATTAAATGGTAATCTGATTGAGAAAAATCAGGCGAACGCCTTAATGGAAGAAATAGATTCGCACGCTGAAGGAGAGGAGGTGAATTATGTTATTGACCTTTCTGCTTTTCAATACATGAATAGCACAGGTTTAAATGTTTTGCTAAATATTTTATCGAAAGCAAGAAAATCAGGTGGTGAAGCGGTTATTTGTGCTGTTCCTGAAAAAATTAATTCATTGTTAGTGATTACGAAATTAAACAATGTTTTTTCAGTAATGGAAAATGAAGAAGCTGCAGCTAAATCATTTGCTAATTAAAAATTTTATGAAAGTTGATGTTTTATTAGGTCTTCAATGGGGAGACGAAGGTAAAGGGAAGGTAGTAGATGTGCTTACTCCGCGATATGATGTAATTGCACGTTTTCAAGGCGGACCAAATGCAGGTCATACATTAGAATTTGAAGGGACAAAGCATGTTTTGCATACTATTCCATCAGGGATTTTTCACGATGGAAAAAGCAACGTGATTGGTAATGGAGTAGTGATTGATCCTGTGGTTTTTAAAAAGGAAATCGATGCATTAGTTAGCCGTGGTGTAAATGTAAAAGGTAACTTGAAAATTTCCCGCAAGGCACATTTAATTATTCCTTCTCATCGTTTGATTGATGCTGCATCCGAAGCCGCAAAAGGAAAAGAAAAAATCGGTTCTACATTAAAAGGTATTGGTCCGGCTTATATGGATAAAACTGGTCGCAATGGTTTACGTGTTGGAGATATTGAGCATCCGGATTTTTTAGCGAATTACAAGAAGTTAGTTGATAAGCATATTTCAATGTTAAAGCAATACGACTTTGAGTATGACTTACCATCAATGGAGCAAGGTTTTTTTGAAGGGATTGAATTGTTAAAAGAGTTAACATTAATCGATAGCGAGTACGAGTTAAATAATAATATCCGCAGTGGACAATCAGTATTGGCTGAAGGTGCGCAAGGGTCTTTATTGGATGTTGATTTCGGATCATATCCGTTCGTGACTTCTTCACATACAGTAACTGCTGGCACTTGTATCGGATTAGGAATTCCTCCTTCTGCTGTAGGTGAGGTGTATGGGATTTTTAAGGCCTATTGTACTCGTGTGGGTAGTGGACCATTTCCGACAGAGTTGTTTGATGAAACGGGTGATGAATTAAGAAAGAAAGGAAATGAATTTGGTTCTACTACAGGTCGTGCACGTCGTTGTGGTTGGCTGGATTTACCTTCTTTGAACTACGCAATCATGTTAAACGGCGTTACGCAATTAATCATGATGAAGTCGGATGTGTTAAGTGGCTTTGAAAAGATAAAAGTGTGTACGCATTATAAATACAGAGGTCAAATTATTGACTATGTTCCTTACGATGTAGTGAATGAACCAATCGAACCAGTTTATGAAGAACTACTAGGTTGGAGTGAAGATTTAACTGGTTATAACGATCTTGATCAGTTGCCACAGGCATTTTTAAATTATATTTCGTATATCGAAAACGCAACAGGATTGCCTATAACTATTTTATCAGTAGGACCAGATCGTAAACAAACGATGGTGCGCGAAGCGGTATTTAAATAATCTTTATTGAATGATGACTTTCAGTCAGTATTTAAACTGTAACAAAAGTTCGTATGCTTTAAGCCTGCGAACTTTTTGGTTTGTAATGCTGCTGCTGTTTGTGAATAGTAATACTTCGTTTGCACAATTAAATGGAAAGCCCATTGAGATTGTGCAGGCAGGGTCATTAGAAGGTGTAAAGTATAACGGTATCGAAGTAAGGCGATTAGTTGGCAACGTGATTTTTAAACAGGATAATACATTAATGTATTGCGACTCCGCTTTGTTTTATGAATCGAATAATACAATCGATGCATATGGTAAAATTCGAATTGAAGGTCCTCAAGCGCGATTAAGTGGTGATATTTTGCACTACGATGGCAACACAAAAAATGCTCAGATAAATGGCAGAGAAGTTCATCTTACCGATGGAAAAATGGACCTGTCTACAACTGTTTTGTTTTACGATTTAACCAATGATGTTGGCTCTTATTTTCAAGGCGGGACAGTAAGAGATAAAGAGAATACACTTACTAGTGATATCGGGTTTTATTATGCTCGAAATAAAGAAGTGTTTTTCAAGAGTAAAGTAAAGTTGAATAACCCTCGTTATGTAATGCAGTCGGATACGCTGAAGTATAATGCCATTAGTAAAATCGCTTACTTCTTCGGCCCAACTACTATTAAAAGCACTGGAAAAGATGGCGGTTTTATTTACTGTGAGAATGGTTGGTATAATACCCAAACAGAAAAATCAGTATTTGGAAAAAATGCTTACATCTTGTCAAAAGAAAATAAACTAGAAGGTGATTCTATTTTTTATGATCGCATAGCCGGTGTTGGAAAAGCGTGGAAGGAGGTGTCTATAACGGATACTGTTCAGAAGATTATTGTTGCTGGAGAGTATGCCTATTTGAATGAGAAAAAAGGGAATTCATTCGTGACGGGTAAATGTTCGCTAATTAAAGTTTTTGAAAAGGATTCGATGTATATGCATGCGGATACTTTGTATGCACAGCAAGATTCAGTTAAGAAACAAAAGATCTATTTTGCCTATCATAAAGTAAAGATATTCAAGAATGACCTTCAGGGAATTTGTGATTCGCTGGTTTATAATACCACAGACTCCGTCATCTCATTCTTTACAAATCCTGTTCTTTGGAATAACAAAAATCAACTTACTGCCAATTTTATCAAGCTTGAGGTGTCCAACAATCAATTGAATAAAATGTACCTCGAAGAAAATTCCTTTATAGTTGGACAAGAAGATTCGCTGAATTTTAATCAGATTAAGGGTAGAAATATGGTGGGGAATTTTGTCGACAATAAACTGGATTTGATAAAAGTATCGGGTAATGGACAAACAATTTATTTTATCAGAAATAAAAAGCAGCAATTAACGGGTGTGAATAAAGCCGACTGTAGTGATATGAATATTTATATTGCTGACAGCAAGGTTAAAAAGATTGCATTGAAGAGCGAGCCCGATGCTGTTTTATTACCAATAAAGGATGCATTGCAAAGTGATATTAAACTTCGTGATTTTAAATGGTTGGATGAGATCAGACCAAAATCGAAAGAGGATATTTTTTGATTTTCTGATAGTCTTCATTTTTAACAATTATTTTATTTAGATGTTTACCTATGCGATTGCCTTTATTTACTTTTGAATGTAGAATTATGATAGCAGAAATTATAACCATCGGCGATGAGCTTTTAATCGGACAAGTAATCGATACCAATTCAGCATGGATGGGTGAGGTGTTAAATCAAATAGGCATTAAAGTAAATCGTATCACTTCTATTTCCGACAATCGTGATGAGATAATTAGCACGTTGAAAGAAGCATCAAATCGAGCACATTTAGTTTTAATAACTGGAGGCTTAGGTCCAACGAATGATGATATCACGAAGAAAACACTGGCTGATTTTTTTCGCGTGAATATGCGCTTTGATGAAAAAGCATTTGAAGATGTGGTGCATTTATTTTCAATACGAGGTCGCGAGGTTTCTGCTATTAACAGACTTCAAGCAGAGGTGCCTGAAAACTGTATTACACTTTATAATAAGGTGGGTACTGCACCAGGGATGTGGTTTGATGAGGATGATGTGGTGTATGTGAGTATGCCTGGTGTTCCCTATGAGATGAAGTATTTGATGGAAAACGAAGTCATTCCTCGAGTGAAGCAAAGATTCAAAACGCCATTTATAATACATAGCACGATACTTACCTTCGGAATCGGAGAGAGTTTTCTAGCGGAGAAAATCGCAGCTTTCGAAAATAAATTGCCAAGCCATATAAAGTTGGCGTATTTACCTAGTGCGGGTTCTGTGCGTTTAAGATTATCGGGTAGTGGTAATAATGAAGAGGTGCTTAAAAAAGAAATAGAAGGTTTGACCGAAGCATTGTCGGAGATTATTCCTGAATTCATCTATGGTTATGAAAAAGATGAGTTGCCAAGAGTGGTAGGTGATTTACTAAAATCAAACGGACTAACATTGGCTACTGCAGAAAGCTGTTCAGGGGGATTTATGGCTCATTTAATTACTTCTATTCCGGGGAGCTCTGCTTATTACATGGGGTCATCGGTTACTTACTCGAATGAAAGTAAAACACAATTACTAAACATACCTCCTTCGCTAATCGAAATGCATGGGGCAGTGAGTGAGCCTGTAGTACTTGCGATGGTTGAGGCGGTTAAAAAATTATTCAATGTTGATTGTGCAATTGCTACTACTGGCGTTGCCGGACCAGGAGGAGGAACTGCCGAAAAGCCAGTTGGGACCGTTTGGGTGGGAGTTAGTACTCCTTATGAGACCAAATCATACTTACTTAAGCTAGGCGATAACCGACTAAGAACCATAGAAGTAGCGGCATTAAGCGGATTGAATTTTTTACGAAAAGCGCTACTAAAAAAATAATGCACTAAAAAAATAAAAAATAGAGGCTGTGCTTGTAGATAAAACAAAATTTACTAAATTTGCCTTCCCAATAAAGTAAAGTCATGTCAAGAATTTGTGATTTAACCGGAAAACAAGCAATTACCGGTAATAAAGTTAGCCACTCAAACCGCAAAACGAAGCGTCGTTTTAATCCTAATTTACAGGTTAAGAAATTTTACCTACCTGAAACAGGAGAGTGGATTACATTAAAAGTAAGTACATCTGCTTTAAGAACGATTAACAAGATCGGAATTACGGAAGCGATTACACGCGCTATCGTAAAAGGAGCATTGTAAGAATTATTATATAACGGTTGAAAAACCGGTAGATTACCATTTTGATTAAATTTGAATCATGAAAAGTAATCTGTCGGTTTTTTTTATTTTGTTTCCGTTCATCTTGTTTGGTCAGAATTCCGATCATGATTTATTACCTGGTTCATTTTTTAAAGCTAATCGGGAAAAGTTTATTGAGCAAATGCCTGCACATTCGGCAGCGGTGTTTTTTGCCAACCCTATTCGTAATAGAAGCAATGATGTCGACTATCAATACAGTCAAAATCCCAACTTTTATTACTTAACTGGCTTCAGAGATCCTGATGCTATTCTGATTTTATTTAAAGATCAAAAGACCTTTGATGAAAATAAAGGGGTAAAAGAGCTGTTGTTTATCCGACCAAAAAACAAGTCCGAAGAAATATGGACAGGCATTAGGCCAACCTGCGAAGAAGCTTCCGTAATTACAGGAATACAGTCAATTTATACAACCGTTCAGTTTAAGGATTTTGGTATTGCCTTTTCAAAAATGGAAGAACTGTGGGTGGAATTTCCGTCACAACCTAATTCAGAAGCTTTCTCAAAAATTGCTTTAGCCAATCTTGTGGAGGACTTTAAACAAAAGTTACCTGCGGATTTAAGTATCGATGAAATCAAACCAATTAAGGTGATGGCATCGATGAGAGAGGTTAAGCAAAAAGAAGAAATAGCATTGGTTAAAAGGGCAGTAGATATTTCAGTTGAAGGATTTATTGAACTAATGAAAGCGATTAAGCCGGGATTTAGAGAGTATCAGGCTCAGGCGATAGTTGAGTATTTTGTAAAGAATAATGGGGGCGAGTATCAGGGCTATCCTTCTATTTGCGGTGGTGCCGGGAATAGTTGTATTCTACATTATCAGGAAAATCGTGATTCATTAAAATCTGGAGATTTGTTGTTGGCTGATATGGGCGGCGAGTATCATGGGTATACGGCTGACATCACCAGGACTTTTCCAGTGAACGGAAAGTTTACTGAAGAGCAAAAGGTGATTTATGAATTAGTTTTGAAAGCACAAGAGGCGGGGATTGCGGTTTGTTTAGCAGGGGAATCATTCAGAGCAACGCATAATGCTACCTTTAAAATTATTTCCGAGGGACTAGTTCAATTGGGTATAATTCAAAAAGAAGATGAGGCGGATAAGTACTTTATGCATGGTACCAGCCATTATTTAGGATTAGATGTTCATGATGCTGGTACCTATGGAGCATTAAAGGCAGGTACAATTATAACGGTTGAACCTGGAATTTATATCCCCGAAGGCTCGCCATGTGATAAAAAATGGTGGAATATAGGAGTTCGTATAGAGGACGATATTTTAATTAATGAGAATGGGGGCGCGACTAATTTATCAGTTAAATTACCTCGTTCTGTAGTTGAAATTGAGCAATTAATGGCGCAAGATTCCTACCTTAAGTACTAATACTCCAATTGATTGAGGTAGAATTACGAGGGTGTCTTAAGAAATCAACGCAGATTTTAATTTTTAAATGAATAGTATTTGTGATTTTAGTAAAACTATATTATCTTTGCATCCCCTTAAGAAAGGGACTTAATTGATTTCAAATCATGGCAAAGAAAGGCAACCGAGTACAAGTGATTATGGAGTGCACTGAACACAAAAACAGTGGCATGCCTGGTACATCTCGTTACATCACTACAAAAAACAAGAAAAACACAACTGAGCGTTTAGAGTTGAAGAAATTCAATCGTATCTTAAAGCGTGTAACAGTTCATAAAGAAATTAAATAACCGGGGTTTCCCTTAAAATTATCACAACATGGCAAAGAAAGTAGTTGCGACACTAAAGACCGGTAAAGGTAAAGAGTTCTCAAAAGTAATTAAGATGGTGAAGTCCCCATTAACGGGATCTTACACTTTCAAATCAGAAGTCGTTCACAACGATCACGTGAAAGATTTCTTGAAAGAAAAATAATAACTGGCAATCAACCTGCCTTTGAAATTAGCTTCTTTCTATGAAAGGAGCTTTTTTTATTACATTTAAATCTTCACTATTTAAAAATGGGTTTATTCGGACTATTTAATCGTGATAAAAAAGAGTCGCTTGACAAGGGACTAGAGAAAACACGTGAAAGTTTTTTTTCAAAGCTAACGAAGACGTTGATTGGAAAATCTTCCATCGACGATGAAGTGCTTGATAATTTAGAAGAGATTTTAGTGACTTCTGATGTGGGTGTTGAAACAACGCTCAAAATTGTAAAGCGAATTCAGGATAGAGTTACCCGAGACAAATACACTTCTTCCAGCGAATTAAATAAAATATTAAAAGAAGAAATTGCATTATTACTAGAAGAGAATAAATCTTCAGGCAGTAATGATTTTAACTCATTGAAGGATTTACCCGCTAAACCTTATGTAATTATGGTGGTTGGGGTAAATGGAGTTGGAAAGACAACAACCATTGGAAAACTGGCAAATCAGTTTAAGTTAGCAGGCAAAAATGTCGTTATTGGTGCGGCTGATACTTTTAGAGCTGCAGCTGTAGATCAGTTAACAATATGGGCTAATCGTGTAGGCGTTCCTATTGTATCGCAAGGTATGGGAGCTGATCCTGCAAGTGTAGCCTTTGATGCTGTTAGTTCGGCACTGGCGCAGGGAGCAGATGTTTGTATAATTGATACAGCAGGACGTTTACATAATAAGATCAATTTGATGAATGAGCTTTCTAAGATAAGAAGGGTTATGCAAAAAGTCATTCCCGATGCTCCTCATGAAATCTTATTGGTTCTTGATGCCTCAACTGGACAAAACGCAATTGAACAAGCGCGTCAGTTTATTGCAGCTACCGATGTCAATGCCCTAGCCTTAACAAAGTTAGACGGAACGGCTAAAGGTGGTGTCGTAATTGGAATCAGCGATCAGTTTAAAGTGCCTGTGAAATATATTGGAGTCGGAGAAAAGATTGATGACCTTCAACTTTTCGATAGGAATGAATTTGTAAAATCATTGTTTAACGAATAAAAAAAGCCCTGTAGTAACTTCTACAGGGCTTTTTAATTATATCAATAAATCAGAGGCGTTCGATTGATGAAATTT
>JBKCGZ010000190.1:0-62761 GCA_046303115.1 Bacteroidota bacterium
AGAACATCGTTAGTAGTAACATTGTCACGACCCATCGATATATTATCTTCAATCGTACCATTAAACAATTCATCCCCATTGATATAAGATCCTATTAACTTTCTAACGGAATCAATTTGATAATTTCCAACTGGTAAATCATTAAAACAAATAGCACCATTTTGAATTTGAAATTGTCCAGAAATCAACTTCATCAAGGTAGATTTTCCTGATCCATTATTTCCATGAATTGCAATTTTAGAATTTGACGGAACTTGCAGATTACAATTTTCAATAGTCAAATTGGCTGCATTCGGATAACTAAATAAAACATCCTTTAACTCCAAACTAATAGAAGCTGATGCCTTAATCGTCATGCCACTACTAATACTCTCCAGTTCAAGGTCAGATACTTGTCCGATTTTTTCTAACGATGTTAGTACATCATAAATCGTTTCTAGGCAAAGAATAATTTTTTCAACAGAACTAATTACAAGTAATATAATCAATTCGGCAGCGACAAACTGTCCTATGTTCATTTGCTGATTAATTACTAACACACCACCAATACTAAGCAAACATGCGGCAATAAAAACTTTAAATCCGATTAAATAAACCATTTGCTGCTTTAGAATCATATAATGATTTTCACGAGCCAACAAGTATTTATTTACTCGACGATCGGTTTCATTACCTGCAAGGTGATTACTTCCAGCCATTTTAAACGATACTCTAGCATGTGCCAATTCTTGTAGCCAAAAGGCTACGTTGAATTTATTACCTGACTCTTTTAAACTCGTTTCAAAACCTTTTTTACTTGTAAATTTTAAAATGAAATAAAGCACAAGAACAACCGTAATACTTAATAAAATAAATAGAGGATGATAGAGTGATAACAAGAACAATCCAAAAACGATTTGTAATGTTGCTAGTGAAAAGTCTATCAATATTTTAGACAATCCCTTTTGAACTGTTGTAATATCAAAAAAACGATTCATTAATTCAGGAGCATATTTTTTATACAGCTCTTCTGATTTAATATTGGGAATACGTAAAGCAAAATCAAAGGCTGCTCTTGCAAATAGTGATTGTTGAATATTTTCTGTTATGCGCAATTGCATTACCTGTAATGTACCTGCGAGGATAATTCCAGCAATGACAATAATAATTAATACTATAAATGAGATAGAAATTTCCCCACCTTGTATTAAATTAATAATAGCCTGAATACCTAATGGCAGAGTAAGTGCCACGAGGCCGCTGAAAAAAGAAAGTGAATAGATCTGTCTAATCTCCTTATTATTCGCTTTTAAAAGCGACCAGAATCTAATTAATGGGTTTGGAAAGTTGTCCATTATTTTTTTGTTGTTGCTATAGATTTGAAAACAATTTCTGTAAAAAAAAGTTGTATATGATCTTCTTTTGTTGATGCATTTGTTAGTCTGGGTAAATGATCTTTAAAATGATGCTGAAGATGGGCACCTTCAATAACTGTTGAAATTAACATGTTAGGGAATTTATATTTCGGATTTAACTCCAACACAATTTCAGATACTTTTTCAACAAATTTTTTATACTCACCGAATGCACCCAGTTTATTTTCTTTATCAACTTCTTTATTTAAAAATGATTTAGTCGATTCAGTAAATACAATGCTATTTAATTTTTTCAAATTGATGTAATCATATTTCTCATCGTTTTCGATTTTATCAGTGATCAAACTAATTGCCCTTTCTAATTTAACTTTAGGAGAACTGATATTAGTCGTGGCAAAAACCAAACGATATTCCATCCAGCTCCAATACCAATAAATTAGATAAAGTAACAACTTTTGCTTGCTTTCAAAATATCGATAAATAGATGCCTCTGTAGAGTTTATGCCCTGAGCTAATTTTCGAATGGTAAAATCTTCAAAACCCATTGAATTAATTAAGTCAATGCTTTTAGAGATGATTTTAACACCTAAATCGCTGCTATTAGGATCTTTAAGGTAAAGTTTCGCGTTGACCTGTATCGGAATTGTGGTAGGAAGCTCAAACATGAGTAGTTTAATTTTGGGCAAATATAATAGTAATACTATCATAATTGCACAATTTTAACAAAATTTAACAATTAATCTGACATGGTTTCAGAAACCATAGAATCAAATCATAAAGGTTGCTGCTCTTAACTGTAATAAACGTTTGTAAATGGATATAAGTACTTAATATTTGTCGCGAATAGTGCAGAACCATAAATTTGTCGTGGGGCGGAGGTGTGGTGGCCCCCTCAAAATTGGATTAAAATTTTCGTGTATTAACTAATCGGAATTACATCAAAAATATTCCTATCCCAATACACCAACAAAATAATCCCATACCGCATCCTTCGGTGGATTGGCCGTTATAAAAACAGGCTCTTTTGTTACTGGATGTTCAAACTTCACAGCTCTAGCATGTAAGTGAATAGATCCATCGGGATTACTGCGATTAAATCCATATTTCAAATCGCCTTTTATCGGACAACCAATATCGGCTAACATGGTTCTTATTTGATGATGTCGGCCCGTATGTGGATTGATCTCTAACAAATGATAATTATCTGATGAAGCAAGTAGGGTATAGGTCAGTTCACTTTTTAAAGCAGCCTCTTTGGCTACCTTGCTACAATAACTTTTATTTTGCTTTTCGTTCTTAGTCAAATAGCGAACAACCAATTCCTGCGTATGCATAGGTTTATTCTTAACTACTGCCCAATACGTTTTTTGAATTTCCTTACTTTGAAACATCGCATTCATACGTGCAAGGGCCTTGCTTGTCCTCGCAAAAATAACAACCCCACTAACGGGACGGTCTATACGATGAACTACACCTAAAAAAACTTCACCTGGCTTGTTGTACTTTTCTTTGATATAGGCTTTTACCTTATCGCTTAAAGGAACATCTCCGGTCTTATCTCCCTGAACAATATCACCCGATTTCTTATTGACAACAATCAGATGATTATCTTCGTAAATAACTTCGATCATTTAGTATTGCTCCTTTTCATTAGGAAAATCTTTTGCCTTCACATCAGCAATATACTGTTCCGTGGCACACTTAATTTCATCAAAAAGATTCAAGTAACGGCGTAAAAATCGTGGATTAAATCCTTGGTTTAATCCAAGCATATCATGTAGTACTAATACCTGTCCATCTGTACCATTACCTGCACCAATCCCAATCGTAGGAATTTTTAGTGAGGAGGAAACTTCTGTTGCCAACTGAGCAGGAATTTTTTCAAGCACTAGGGAAAAACAACCAATATCTTCCAACATTTTTGCATCTTCTCTCAATCGCTGGGCTTCCTGTACTTCCTTTGCTCGAACAACATACGTTCCGAATTTATAGATAGACTGAGGCGTTAATCCTAGATGTCCCATTACGGGTATCCCTGCCGTTAGAATACGTTCAATTGCTTCTTTAATTTCTCTTCCACCTTCTAACTTCACTGCATGAGCGCCTGTTTCCTTCATAATGCGAATAGCAGAGTTCAACGCTTCTTTCGAATTCCCCTGATAAGAACCGAAAGGTAAATCAACAATAACTAAAGCACGATTAACAGCTCTCACCACACTCGCCGCATGATAAATCATCTGATCTAATGTAATGGGCAGGGTAGTTTCATGTCCTGCCATCACATTACTTGCTGAATCACCAACTAAAATCACATCAATACCTGAGGCATCAACTATTTTTGCCATACTATAATCGTAGGCTGTTAGCATCGCAATTTTTTCGCCCTTGCGCTTTAATTCTGTTAGCGTATGAGTGGTGACCTTTTTAATTTCCTGATGTACTGACATAGTTTATTTTTTTGATGAACCAGCATTCAACTTTTTCAATTTTCGATTAAGTGCAGCGTTTTCCTTTTCCAATTCATGATTTTTTTGTTTAGTATCGTCCAATTCCAACATTAAAGCATCTATTTCAGGATCTACGGCTGAAGTCATAGTCTGCGCGCTTTTCAACGAATCATACTTATTATTTACAAACAAATACTCATTGACTAACGAATCATACTTTAGCTTTAATGAATTATAAGCAGCAACCGATGATACATATTTCGACTCAAAATCATCTGGAGATGTATAGCCCTTCGCCTTCATTGTTTCAACTACCAATGCTAATTCATCATTATCATTTTGCAATTTTTCTATAGTGGCTTTCAATTTTGCTATTTCAACATTGACCGCAGCACTAGTCTCAGTAATAATACTATTATTATTGATAACTGCTTGATTACTTTTTTCTGTTTGTGTAACAACTATATTATCAATCGATAATTTCGTTTCAGGCCCAATTAAAATTCCGAAACTACCTTCCTTATATTCAATATCATTAAATGATAATAATCGCTTAGAATTAATCATTAGATCATAACTTCTATTCTGACAAGCTATCGTGATGATGTTGTTTTGATTATAATTTACTAATCCTTCAGAAGTCACCCATCCATTTGACTTGCTATCTCCTGTTATGTTTACATACAATCCATTTTTTACCTGACGTAATCTGTATTTTGATAAAGGACCAATTTCAAATATATAGCCGCCAATACTGGATTCCTGAAGCATAAATAAAACACCAACGTAGCCTTCAATACCTATTTCAATTGGGTTAATTCTAACATTCAATTGAAATGCTGAAGCATTAATTTTCTTTGAACTCAAAACTGCATATGGCTCACCTTTAACTTTTCTATTCATGTAATATGATCCATTCTGAATCATAAATAAATTATTGAAATTAGATAGGGTAGGCCAATCGGTTGAAGCACTATCAAAATCTTCTCTGAATAAAGGCGTATTAAATTCAGCATTTACCAAAGCACTATTACTCATCTGAATTTGTGCTTGAGCAACAACTCCATAAAATAGCATTAGTAAAATGACAATTGTTTTTTGCATAACAGTTATTTATAAACCTTTTAGTGCAGACTTTAATTTTGATTTCAATCCAGCACTCACTTTTACCAATGGTAAACGCACTTGGTCTTCCATAATTTTCAATTCAGACAATACCACTTTTACTCCTGCAGGATTACCTTCTTGAAAAAGTAAAGGAATAAAACTATGGAATGGATAGTAATGCTTTTGAGCAGTTTTATTATCGCCCTTAAGTGCAGCATTAACCATTTGAGAAAACTTCTTCGGATAGGCATTAGCCACAACAGAAATAACTCCAACAGCACCAGCAGCAACTAACGGTAAGGTGATGCCGTCATCACCTGATATTACTAAAAAGTCCTTGGACTTATGTTCAATAATCGACATTGCCTGTTCTACATTTCCACTCGCTTCTTTAATTCCAATAACCGATTTACACTGCTTTGCAATTTCAAGTACAGTTGAAGGAATCATATTTGATCCTGTTCGAGATGGAACATTGTATAATATCACGGGCACAGGACAAACCTTGTCTATTGACTTATAATGCTCAATGATTCCAGCTTGCGATGGCTTGTTATAAGCAGGAGATACTGATAAAATAGCATCGACACCTTTGAAATTAGTGCTTTTAATTTCTTCAACTAATTGCTGCGTATTATTTCCACCAATGCCTAAAACAACTGGTAAACGACCTTTATTGGTATTGATGACTGTCTGAATAACTAATTGCTTTTCGTCACTCGTTAATGTTACTCCTTCACCTGTCGTGCCTAAAACAACTAAATAATCGCAACCACCTTTCACAATATGCTGCACCAACTTCTCTAATGCCTTTACATCAACAGCTCCATTATTTTTAAAAGGCGTTACTAATGCAACACCTGTCCCAATAAACTTATTTCGATTTTTCATTTTTAATTTGCTTTAAATAATGATTCACCTGTTCAATAAAAGCAGGTAATTGCGTTTGCTCATTCACACTTATCATAAAGTTGTAATATCGCTCAGCATTTTTAGCGTATTTCCCAATTTTGAATTTCGCCTTTGAAGAGGCTACCACATACTTAACAGGAATATGATGCCCAATATGCAAGTCTATAAGAATATCAAACTCACGATCAACAAAACGTTTAACAATGGGAGAGATAGGCTTATAAAACCAATTTAAATCTTTACGTGTAAAAAAATCGAGACCTAATTTAGAAAATCGTAGTGTAGGTAATTCTTTCTGATCATAATATCCCAACGCCAAAACATCTTTATGAAATATCTCTCTTAAGTCTTTCACATATTTACGCACCATATCGTAATGGGCTTCATTTGTTGAATCGTATATAATTCCAATGCTTTCAGCCTGGTCAAAAGGAATAAGATTGCTTTTAAGTGTTTTATTCCTGAATTCATTCAAAAACACTACATGTGCAATTTTATGTCGTAAGTTTTTCTTCATCTTAATACTATCAAGTAAATTTAGAATTTATTTTGATATCATCTGCTCGAAATCTGCCTCACTAATTACTTTCACTCCCATGGCTGCAGCCTTCTCAATTTTACTTGGACCACTATCTGCACCCGCCAATAAGTAATTCGTCTTCTTAGAAACGGAACTACCATTCTTTCCACCATACTGTTCTATAAGTCCCTTCAATTCATCACGCGAGTGGCGTTCAAAGGTTCCAGTTACGACTAATATCATTCCTTCTAGTTGATTGCCTAATGAAACAGGCAATGCATCATGCGCTAATTCAAATTGAAGTTGAGCTGCTTTTAATTTTTCAATAATCTCAATGTTGGATTTTTTTCTGAAAAACTGATAAACACTTTTTGCAATGATTTCACCAACCTCAGGAGCATTCATTAACTCTTCTTCGGATGCATTTATAATCGCATCGATGGTTTTAAAATGTCGCGCTATCTTTTTTGCAACTGTATCACCCACATAACGAATACCGATTGCAAAGAGCACTTTTTCAAAAGGAATCAATTTCGATTTTTCAATTCCATCAATAATATTTTGAGCCGACTTCTCCCCAAATCGATCAAGAATCATCAACTGTTCTTTCTTCAGATCATAGATATCTGCTATCGAATGAATTAAACTTTTCTCCACTAACAAATCTACCGTCTCGCTACCAAGTCCATCAATATTCATGGCTTTTCTGGCAGTAAAATGTTCAATCTTTCCCTTTATCTGCGGCTTGCATTGTTCTTCATTCAAACAATAATGCTGCGCTTCACCTTCTTTTCTCACTAATTCTGATCCACATTCCGGGCACTGGGTAATATAACGGACAGGGGTAGCCGTTTCGCTTCGCTTGCTGATATCAACACCTGTAATCTTCGGAATAATTTCTCCACCTTTCTCCACAAAAACAAAATCGCCAAGATGTAAATCAAGTTTTGCAATCTGATCAGCATTATGCAGTGATGCACGTTTTACAGTTGTTCCCGCAAGAAATACAGGTTGCAAATTGGCAACTGGAGTAATCGCTCCCGTACGACCAACCTGATAGGTAACTTCTAACAATTGGGTAGCTACTGATTCTGCTTTAAACTTATAAGAGATTGCCCAACGTGGCGACTTTGCTGTGAAACCAAGTTCTTCTTGCTGACTAAAATTATTTACTTTAATCACGATTCCATCAATATCAAAAGGAAGATCATGACGAGCCTTATCCCAATGATGAATATATTCCATTACTTCTGAAATACTATTACAAACCATTCGGTGATTAGAAACATTAAACCCCCATTCACTCATCGCATTCAAAGAGGATTCATGCGTATTAAAAACGTTAGGACCATAGTACGCATATAAAAAACAATCTAAGCTACGTTTAGCCACTTCTGCGCTATCTTGCATCTTAACCGTACCAGCTGCGCAATTACGAGGATTAGCAAAAGGAGATTCTCCAATATCCACACGCTCTTCATTTATTCGATTGAAAACTTTGCGTGGCATAATCACTTCACCTCGCACTTCAAATTCAGCAGGGTAGGCTACATCACTTTTATTCTGCAAATGAAATGGCAACGATTTAATGGTTTTAATATTCGCAGTCACATCATCACCTTTTAATCCATCACCACGTGTTACTCCTTGAAAAATTCTTCCATCTCTATACGTAATTCCAATCGCAACACCATCAAACTTTAATTCACAAGCATATTGTACTTGCTCATTAGTGATTATTTTTTTGATGCGATTATCAAATTCTAATAACTCTTCTTCCGAATAAGTATTACCGAGCGAAAGCATTGGGTATTTATGCTCGACTGCTGTAAACTCTTTTGTTATTTGTCCGCCCACACGTTGCGTAGGACTATGCGGAAAACAAAATTCAGGAAATTGTTTTTCCAACTGAATAAGTTCATTCAACAATTGATCAAAGTCGAAATCAGAAATTACTGGAGCCGCTTCTACGTAATAGCGGTAATTATGAGCCTCTAATTCTGAGCTGAGGTAATTTATTCTTGCTAAAACTTCTTCTCTCGTCATAAACGATTAATCAATACGAGTAAACTTATAATTGTTAGGAGGAGAAACAATCAACGGAACTTTTTCAATGGTCACATTGCTTGTATCTAATCCGAATGCTTTCTCCTCTGAAATCGTAAGTTTCTTCATGAAGAAATACATATTTAAAATCACTTTAGTATAAACATCCAACGTATTTTCATACGATAAAAACTTTTCCATTACAACGAATTTGAAGTCGCCAATTAGGTGTTGTTTGTTCAACGATGAATAACGACTTGTTAAATCCACTTCTTTGTTTTTCACCAATTCTTCTACTACCTGACGGAACATTAAATTAATTCGCGGTGCTACACGAAATCCTAATTTAAATCGTATATGAATTATTTTATCATTCACCAACTCGCGCACTTTATATTCCATGCGATAAGGTTCATCACAAACATCCAAGTGAACAAACCAATAAATATCGGCCCGCTTTGGTTGTTTCTGAAGGATACTATAAACAACTTTATTTTCTACTTCATCATCATGCGAAGCACTTGTAAGATAAACTAAGTGAGTCGAATATTTAGGAATAGATTCATCCTTGCTAACATCGCTGATGATTTCAAAATAATCAGGAAGCTTAACGAATTCAATTAACGCTGTATTAATTTTTCTTGCTTCTCTCCACACATACATAACTGCCACAATCGCAGCTGCAATAAATACGGTCACATAACCGCCATGAGAAAATTTATCAAGATTAGCAATTAAAAAAGCTAATTCGATTGTTGTAAATAAAATTACCACTAACCAAATTAAAATACGAGAATACTTTTTCAAATAAAGATAATAGACCAACAGGGTAGTAGTACTAAGCATCGTAAGTACAATTGCTAATCCATATGCTGCTTCCATCTTACCTGACTCCTGGAAGTAAAGTACAATTCCAATACATCCTAAACACATTAACCAGTTTACGGTAGGAATATACAATTGTCCTCTGATATCCGTTGGATATTCAATTCGTCCTTTAGGAAGAAAATCCATTCGCATACCTTCGTTAATTAACGTAAAAGTACCACTGATTAAAGCCTGACTTGCAACGATAGCTGCTGATGTTGCGATACCAATTCCGAAAGGTAAAAACCAACGAGGCATTAACACATAAAATGGTTTTAAGTCGCCCAAGGTAGTTCCTGCATGTTGCATTAACCAAGCTGCTTGTCCAAAGTAATTGACCAATAGCGCCACCTTCACAAAGATCCAACTCACCCGAATATTTTGTCGACCACAGTGGCCCAAATCAGAATAAAGCGCTTCGGCTCCTGTTGTACATAAAAAGACTGCTCCTAATAACCAAAATCCTTCCGGATAACGAACGAGTAAATCGAACGCATACATTGGGTTGATTGCCTTTAAGACACTAGGGAATTGAGCCAACTGGTTAAAACCAAGAACAAATAACATCAAGAACCAGATAAACATTACAGGTCCGAAAAACCTTCCCACGAATTTGGTCCCGAACTGCTGAATAAAAAACAAAAAGAAAATTATTGAAATAACAATGGGTATTATCTCAATATTTGGATTAATCACTTCTAATCCTTCAATCGCAGAAGCTACGGATATGGGTGGCGTTATAATACCATCCGCAAGTAAAGCAGCACCACCAATCATTGCCGGGACAAACAACCATTTCAGATGCATTTTTCGTACAAGTGCGTACAAAGAAAAAATCCCTCCTTCGCCTTTATTGTCTGCACGAAGTGTTAGGATAATATACTTGAATGTGGTTTGCAATGTTAAGGTCCAGAAGATACACGAAAGTCCGCCTAAGACTAATTGCTCGGTAATTGTTCTACTACCAACAATCGCATTCATTACGTAAAGTGGAGATGTTCCAATATCGCCAAAGATAATTCCGAGTGTAACGAGCAACCCCGCTGCCGTTACTTTATTATGATCAATATGTCCTGCTGCCATAGCGTTGCAAATATACTTTGAAAGCCTTTAAATTTTGAAGATTTAGCACCTTATTTTTAAGTGATGTTTAAGCATTTTTTTTAATATATTTGAAGTCTATTTTTATACTATGAATTCAAAAAACGAAAGACTTTTACATGTCCTTGGCAGTATTATGATTATTTGCGGCTTTTTAGCCTATTTCTATGCAGGACAGAAGGCTATCAATTTATTAGGCGCCTCAATTGGCTTTGGATTCATTGCATGGATCATTGCTTATCTGCAAAAAATTAATAAAGTTACTGCTTGGTACGGATTTGCTTTCACGCTATTATCAACAGTCATTTTTGGACAACGTTGTCTTGCAAACCTGATGACATTGATAGGAATAATTCAAAATCGATTGGCATCAAATGCTTATCACAAGAGTATTTATGTTGTATTACTAAGCATTATCTGCGTTAGTTCCATTTGCTCCATGATAGTTTACTACGTAAATCTGGAGGAGCCCAAAAAATAACCTATGAAAACAAGAATCAAAATAAACTCAAACGGATCGATTAGAGTAGAGGGAGACTTTGAAATTGTTGACCACGAAGGCAATGTTTTTAATCTAAATGGCAGAACATCTGTCGCTCTCTGCAGATGTAACTTATCAGAAAATCGTCCTTTTTGCGATGGTGCTCACAAAGGAAAATTTGATTGCCCATCAGTAGCGTTTGAACTACCTGCTCCTAAAGCTTAATTAGGTAATTTATTTATTACATCCTGAAACATTGGATCTCCAAGTAAGGAGTTGAATTCTGTGGTTTGATTAACTCTTGCACGTTGATTAAACCCTTTGTTTCCTGCTGTCCTTAAATAATCAATAGCCTTAGAATTTGCTCCAAATCGAGCTTCCATAATTGCAGCTAAAAACCACGACTCGCTATTGTCAGGATCAATATAGCGGTATAAAACAGAAAGGTAATGTGCATCTTGATTGGAATTAGCCTTCATGGTTTTATCCAGATTCATGTAACACATCAGACTTAATCCGTTGCGGACACGCATCAACTGCGCTTGTTTTAAATTATTCTTTTCCGTCTGAATACTCCTATTTAACAGTTGCATTTCATTACACCACCACGTTGTGTCTTTTATCCCCATAGCAGCATAGTAACTATTCTTAATCCCTATCTCTTCTTTTATCAGATTTTGCTCAGCATTTTTCTCAGCTAAATAATCCGCTGATTGAATCATAGCACCGTAAGCTTTACCGTATATATCGACCTCCTTTTGATAAGCCAATGTCTTGAGAATTCTTTCGTAAAACAAGGACTTATAAATTTTAGAGCTTGCACAATAATCTGATTTAT
Organism: Bacteroidota bacterium; assembly: GCA_046303115.1. GTDB lineage: Bacteria > Bacteroidota > Bacteroidia > AKYH767-A > OLB10 > CAINEC01. The sequence goes on from JBKCGZ010000190.1 coordinate 11,675, forward strand.
CAAGTGAGTCGTAGAATGATAATACAACGTCTAATTTCTTTTTATCATTTTCGATACTATCGCGAACAGCATAAGCAGTAAAGATGGCCAATGATTCTTGTATTTTCTTTAATGATGGCCATTCGTGTATTCCTTTATCGCGCATGATTAATATTCTGCTTCGTTGTCCTTTATCCTTGATTGCATCTAAAGCAAGAATCTCAGGTAGGTTCATGTCGCCATCGTTGGCCGCTGCTATAATTACAGAAGGACTTAAATTCTTCCAGTTTTCTATTGGGAAACCAGCTCCTGCAATCATTAATCCTTGAATGCCTGATCCGCTCATTGCCAATAATGCAGCATATCGGGCACCTCCAGAAAATCCACCAACATACACGCGATTGGGAATGACAGGTAACTGACTAGATATACTTCCAAGTAATGTCTGCATTGTATGACCTGCGGTCTCACCATCTAAGCCGTTTTTAATTGCGCTCGTCGACATTAAAATATACTCAAATTGATCTGCTGCCTCGGTATATTTATTAATTGCAAAATGACCATCACCTTGCGGATCAAAAAGTAATAAGATGGGATACTTTTTACCTTCTTCAAACGACTTCGGTAAGTAATAAGAGAATTTTATATTAGGGTCTAGTGAGCAAGATTGATCAATAATTCCAGATGTTGAACCACCCGCAGTTTCTGTTGTTTCATTGGATGATGTCTTTTCGTTATTTGAATTTGAAGAGCAAGATAAAATCAAGCCTGAAAGGATTACTAAAATAAAAGCAAATAATCTATAATATTTCATTGTATAAATATTAAATTTTACGATAATTCTTGTATTCAAAAAAGCGATGACCAGTTACTTTCTCCAGAAAATTCAGTATGCGATATTTCAACTTAGTTTTAACTTTTGAAACATCAAACTGAAAATCCCAGTCCATCTTTGTAATTCTATTTTTCATCACCGGAGGATGAACGCCATCAAACAATGCTAAGGAATCAATCGCATTATAATCGTACTCATCAGCTTGAACCATATTTTTAACAGTTTCGTCGCTATGCCAAAGCTTATGGAAATTCTTTTGCTTTTCTGTTTGTTGGTTGGGATTTTTAACCCAGCCATAATGATATATAAAAGCATCAATAGGCTTTACATTTAGCTTTCTATTATCAATTCTAAATCCTTGAGCATCTTTATAAGAATAGACACCGATATTATTTCGAACGATACGAATCTCATGACGATACCATTTGCGTGAATTACCTACATACTGATAACTTCCATAAAAATGTCGGTAGTTGAATAGCAAGCCTTCTACTTTCAAATCATCTTTGTAGCGAAGCATTCCATTACGAATAGCATCATAATCTGCTTCATGAATCACTTCATCACCTTGCAAATAAAAACACCAATCAGCATCATTAGAAACGGCTGCAAGTGCTTTATTTGTCTCGACCGCTAGTATTTTTCCACCTTCACGAAGGGAATCATCCCAAACAGTATGAATGATTTTAATTTTAGGAGATCCAATATTTTCAATTAGTCCGATTGTATCATCAGAAGAATCACCGATACAAACAATCAGTTCATCAACGAGGGGCAGGAGGGATGTGATGGATTCTACAACAGGATAATCGTAACGGACTGCATTACGAATAAAAGTAAATCCTGCAACTTTCATTTTTGATTAGTTACTTCTTTGCATTTGAGAACTCACAAATTTTTCCCACTCTTCTAACTGATGATTTTTCATCACACGAGGGAATTTGTTTTGATTACCAATCTTGCCCTTGCTTTCCATCCAATTTAAAAATACCTCATGAGGCAATACATCAATAACAATATCTTTTAAAGCAGAAGTTCGCTCAACACGATAATCATCGTTAAGCATCTTTAGCTTCGTATCAATTAAAAATTTTAATTCAACAACATCCACCTTATCATCAGTACCGATAAACCATTTATGCGCAAACAAACTTCCATGCTTTATACCAGCAACCGTAAACTCATTAATACGAATATCTAAATCATCAGAAACCATTTCAATGGCTTTGTTCATATTATCAACCGACAAATGTTCTCCACATAAACTCAAGTAATGTTTTGTACGTCCGGAAATAATAATTTCTGCTTTCTCTACATTGGTAAACTTAACAACATCGCCAATTAAATAACGCCATGCACCTGAACAGGTCGAAAGGAGTAAGGCATATTCTTCATCCACTTTTACTTCATCAATTAACAACGTTTTTGGCTTTCTTACTAATTCCCCATCTCCATTAAAATTCTCTTCGTTGAAAGGAACAAACTCGAAAAACAATCCGTTATTCGTCACCAGCTTCATTGAACGATTATCCTGCTCATCCTGATAAGCGATAAATCCTTCAGACGCTAAATAAGTCTCAATACACGTTAATGGTTTACCAACTAACGAATCAAAACTTTTGCGATATGGCTCGAATGAAACACCACCATGCACGTAAATGGTGAGGTTGGGCCATAACTCATGAATATTTTTTAATTGATATCGCTCGATGATTTTCTCAAGCAACAACTGGCACCAGGCAGGGACACCAACTAAAATTCCAATATCCCATGAAGGAGCAGTTTCAACAATCTCTTCAAGCTTCGTTGACCAATCTGTTTCACTCGCTATTTTCTTTCCTGGCTTGTAAAAATGCTGAAACCAAAAAGGAATTTTACTCGCTGTAATTCCACTTAAATCACCTTCAAAATAAGAGCCTTTCTGATTCAAGTGCGTACTACCACCTAACATCAAAATCCCCTTCGAAAAAATATCATCTGGTAAACCCTGATAACCACCTAAAGAAATTATCTGACGTAAACTGGTACGCTGTATGGCTTTTACCATTTCACGCGTAACAGGTATATGCTTACTCGAACTTTCACTCGTACCGCTGCTCAACGCAAAGTACTTTACTTGTCCTGGCCAACATACATTCTCTTGATGATGCAAGGCTTTATTCCACCACTGTGCGTAGATGGAATTATAATCGTGAACAGGAACTGTAGCTCTGAATTTATTGACAAAATTGCGAGAGTTTACCATATTGGAGAAATTGTAGTTCTGACCGAACATGGTAAACTCCGATTTACGCAATAGTTTTTTTAATTCTTTTTTCTGGTAGAATAAAGGAGTCTTTTCTGAACGACGAATTTTATGACGTAGTTCGATTCCTTTTTTGATAATGCTTGCCAGAATAGCCATCGTTTCTGTTAAAGATTTAACTTTTACAATTACATGTTTTTGATAATCTCATCGCCGAACTCAGAGCACTTTAACATTGTTGCTCCTTCCATCAAACGATGAAAATCGTAAGTCACACGCTTAGCTGCGATGCTCTTTTCGATACCACTGTACATTAACTGAGCAGCTTCTAACCAACCTAAATGTTCCATCATCATTGCTCCAGATAAAATCACAGATCCTGGATTTACTTTATCTTGATTAGCATACTTAGGAGCAGTTCCGTGAGTCGCTTCGAAAATAGCATGTCCTGTAACGTAGTTGATATTCGCACCTGGTGCAATACCGATTCCACCAACTTGCGCTGCTAATGCATCTGATAAATAATCACCATTCAAGTTCAATGTAGCAATTACATCAAAATCTTCAGGACGCGTTAATACTTGTTGTAATGCGATATCAGCAATTGCATCTTTCACTAAAATTTTTCCTGATGCTAATGCTGCTTTTTGCTCATCGTTGGCAGCAGCTTCACCTTTTTCTTTCTTCGTTTTTTCCCATTGCATCCAAGTGTAGCACTTATCACCGTACTTACTTTCTGCTAAAGCATAACCCCAATCGCGGAAGCCACCTTCAGTAAACTTCATGATGTTTCCTTTGTGAACGATTGTTACTGATTTTCTTCCGTGACGGATAGCAAATTCAATTGCAGCTCCTACTAAACGCTCAGTACCCACTTTACTTACTGGCTTAATTCCGATACCAACATTCACTGATGTAGCATCAGCACTTGTATCAGCACCTGCAGTTTTTAAATAAGCTTCTGCTTTCTCTGCAGTACCAAAACGGATTTTATTAAACTCTTTCGGAAATTCTTTTGCAATGAACTCTAATACTTTTGCATTCTCAGGTGTGCCTGCTGCGAATTCAATTCCTGCATAAATATCTTCTGTATTCTCACGGAAGATGGTCATATCAACAGCACCTGGATTCTTCACTGGTGAAGGTGTTCCTTCAAACCAACGCACAGGACGCAAGCAAACATATAAATCAAGAATCTGACGTAATGCCACATTCAATGAACGAATACCACCACCAACTGGCGTAGTAAGAGGTCCTTTAATTCCAACTAAATATTCTTTAAATGCATCTAATGTTTCATCTGGCAACCAGTTACCTGTTGCATTAAATGCTTTTTCACCTGCTAAAACTTCTTTCCAGATGATTTTTTTCTTTCCACCATAAGCCTTTTCTACTGCTGCATCCATTACACGCACTGATGCTGCCCAGATATCTGGACCAGTTCCGTCACCTTCGATAAAAGGGATGATAGGTTGATCAGGTACTACTAACTTTCCATTTTGAATTGAGATTTTTCCGCCTTCCATTTCTAATTTTTATTTTGTTTGATGTTATTTTTTTCAGTTTGCAAATTTACACTTTATTCGTTCTTAATAATCGATTTCTAATCCCAGTCTGATTCTTAATTCATCAATATCGGGATTGGTCTGCATCATTACCCGGTATTTTTCCTTCGGACTGGTAATTAATTCCTTTGATCCGCTTAAGTCAACGATACGGGTAACTAAATTAAGATGATCATTTTTTAATTCACGTCGTAAGAACTCCAAAATATCTTGCTTTTCTTCTTGCACTAAAAGCTCTTGAGCCCTATTGTGAATGACCAATTCCATGTCTTGTTCATTGATCATGGTAGGTTTATTCATTGCCATAGTGGTATAGATCTGTTGCCCACCTGTTTTGTTATATCGCTCAGCAAATTTCATCCAAAATGCCTGCAAGTTACTTTCATCAATTTTCTGATTCTCCTTTTTTTCAACCACCATTTCTACCGTATCGGCATTAGATTCTTCTTGCTTTGGTTTGCCAATAGCCGAAAGCGATATTCCTCGCATACCACCAACACCTTTCACAAGCTTGGGAACCACTTTTTCTTCTTGCGGTTTGTTTTCTACAGGAGGATTTTCCTTTTTTGGAGCAGGAGTAGGAGCTGTAACAATTGGAGCAGCAGGTGTTTCTACAACAGGAGCATCAGCTACAGCCCCAGGTGCAGAAGCAACGGGTGCAGGCGTACTTGCAGGAGCCACAGGTGGAGCCATTACAACTGGTCCCGATGGAGCCGTTACAACTGGTCCTGCTGGAGCAGATTGTTCCTGACTAATTGGTGGAACAGAAGTGACTAACTCAGGATTTTTTTTTTCGCCTGATAATGAATTACCGGCGGAACACATCCTAATCAAGGCTAACTCCACATGGAGTCGTTGGTTTTTGGATGCTTTATAATCTAAATCACAACGATTACAGATATCCAGTAAATTCAATAGTAAAAGTACGGGAGTCTTTTTCGACTGCTCATTATATCTTGCTTTGGTACTATTGCTTACTTCCAATAATTGAATGGTAGAAGCATCCTGACAAACCAGTAAATCACGGAAGTGAGCTGCTAGTCCATTGATGAAGGTATGTCCATCAAAACCACTCGATAAAATCTCATTGAATAATAAAAGAGAAGCAGGAATATTTCCTTCCAGAATGTTATCGGTCACTCGGAAATAATAATCGTAATCTAAAATATTCAGATTATCGATTACATCTTTATAGGTTAATTTATTCCCAGCAAAGCTGACAATCTGATCGAAGATAGAAAGCGAATCACGCAATGCTCCATCTGCCTTTTGAGCAATCATGTGTAGCGCATCCATTTCTGCTTCCACACCTTCTTTACCAGCTACGTAAGCAAGATGGTTAGCGATATCTTCTACTTGAATTCTATTGAAATCAAATATCTGACAACGCGATAGAATAGTAGGAATAATTTTATGCTTTTCCGTCGTAGCCAAGATGAAAATAGCATACGATGGTGGTTCTTCTAACGTCTTTAAAAAAGCGTTAAAGGCTGATGGAGATAGCATGTGAACCTCATCAATAATATAAATCTTGTATTTGCCTGAAGCCGGAGAGAAGCGTACTTGCTCTACGAGATTTCGAATATCATCCACCGAGTTATTCGACGCCGCATCTAATTCGAAAATATTTAGTGATTGTCCGTTGTTAAACGACACACACGACTCACATTGATTGCAAGCCTCGTTGGCATCGGTGATAAACTGACAATTGATGGTCTTTGCTAAAATCCTTGCACAGGTAGTCTTTCCAACTCCACGTGGCCCACAGAATAAAAACGACTGCGCCAAATGATTATTACGAATAGCATTTTTTAAGGTATTCGTGATTTGCGCCTGCCCAACAACGGTATCAAAGGTTGCTGGCCTGTATTTTCTTGCCGATACTACAAACTGATTCATACATCACAAATGTATCGAAAAAGTCAATGGAAAATTATAGTTTTTAGCCTTTGTGAATATTTTTAAATCCCTAAAATTCAATGCTTCGGAAAAATCTAATTTGGCTGTCCCAATAATTTGGTATTTTTCAGCATGATTAAAAACGACAACCTGCCGGCTATTGAAAAATGGGGCTTCCGAATTATTCTGTTTTTACATCTTTTGCCCGTTTTATTATTGACTCCTTTTGTTACGCTCGATGGACCTGCTCACTTGTATAATGCGGTTTTAATTCGTGAATTAATCGGGACTCAATCATATGATATCATTACTAATCCACATTTTTTTCTGCAATTCAATGCTTTTCCAGAGCCTAATTGGACAGGCCATTTTGTGATGTCGCTATTGACTTTTATTTTACCTGTTTTGATGGTAGAAAAAGTCATGTTATTAGCTGTTCTGTTATTAACGGCCTTCGGATATCGCAAACTTATTCGTTCGTTTCAGTCGGATAGTTTATTGAACTCCTGGATGCTTTTTCCATTCTTGTTCAACTTCGTTTTTTGCCTCGGATTTATTAATTATTCTCTCGCATTTGCACTCTTCCCTTTTGCACTTTCGTGGTGGATCAACAATAGAAACAATTTTACATTCAAAAATATTTTAATCGGCTTTTGTTGGTTGGCGCTGATTTATTTTTCTCACCTAGTTATCTTTTTATTTACGGTTATCGCAATGGGCTTATACACGTTAAGTCATTGGAAAAAATTGAATGGCGACTTTTGGAAAGAAATTAAGTTCTTATCCGTTTTTTCACTTCCGTGGATTTTATTCTCCGCATTGTTTGTGTGGCTAAGTGGAACCAATGGATACAGGGGAGAAGTATCGTATTTACCATTCACCGATTTATTGCAACAGATTATTGAATCAAGGATTTTTATCGTTTATAATTATGATGATGAAAATGGTCTGACTCTGATTTATTCGTTCTTTATTCTCTTAGCTTTAATTTGGACATTTATCGAGCGGAAGAATATCAAGTTTCAGTTGTTTCCTATCTTATTAATGATTGTTTCGCTGCTGATGATTTTTATTTTACCGGATAGTTTAGCCTCTGGTGGAATATTATCCATTCGTATCATTCAACTCTTTTTTATCTGTTTGATTTTTTGGTTGGCATCAATTGAAACATCAAGAATAAAAAGCATTGCAATGGCTATTTTTTCTGTTGGATTTAGTGCCATGATGTTGTTTCATCATTATCCAACACAAAAAGGATTAAGCGATGATGCACATTCATTCATTGAGGCAGGAAAACAACTTCAATCGTCTAATTTGGTTATGCCACTGAATTATAGTCCAAATTGGATGCACGCCAACATGTGCTCGTATATGGGTGCCGTTAGCAAGGCCATGGTATTGGATAATTACGAGCCTACGCAAGGACATTTCCCGCTCGTATGGAAAGAGTCGAAAAACCCTGAAAAAGTATTAGGCAATTACACCTCATCAAATCATCCTTGTGTTCATCTCGATGATTTTGAAAATACCTTCCAACGAAAAATCACCACCGTTTCCGTCTGGAAAAAAGAAAATAGTTCCGAAAGTGATTCTTGCGATCAAAGCGTTCAGCCATTACTCAACAAGCAATTTCAAATCATCTATCAGGACAACAATATCCAGCTCCTAATAAGAAAAGATTAAAATACATAAGTCAATCAGAAATAGAAACAAATCAAATTGTATTTTTGCACTCAAATAAAAAAACTATGAATAAGTTAATGAATTATGCCCTCGGAAAATGGGTAGCAGGTGAAGGCGACGGGCAAGTTTTATATAATGCTGTTAACGGAAGCAAATACGCAACAGCTTCTTCGAAAGGACTTGATTTTGCCTTGATGACCAACTACGCAAGAACAGTTGGTGGTCCTGCCTTGCGCAAATTAACTTTTCACGAGCGAGGAAGAATGCTAAAAGCATTAGCAATGCATCTAACAGCTAAGAAAGAAGATTTCTATAAAATCAGTTGGGCTACGGGCGCAACACGTGTAGATAGCTGGATTGATATTGAAGGAGGAATTGGAAACTTATTCGCGTATGCAAGCCTTCGTCGTCAGTTTCCAGATATGCCGTATTGCATTGACGGAGATCCTGTGATGTTATCGAAAGGCGGTTCATTCATTGGTCACCATTTATGCGTTCCGAAAGAAGGAGTAGCTATTCATATCAACGCATTTAACTTTCCGGTTTGGGGAATGTTGGAGAAAATTGCAGTGAACTTTTTAGCGGGCGTTCCTGCGATTGTTAAGCCTGCAACAGTAACCTCTTTCCTAACAGAAGCTGTCGTGAAAGAAATTGTTGCTTCGGGAATTTTACCAGAAGGAAGTTTGCAATTAATCTGTGGTTCTGCTAACGGAATTTTAGATCATGTAACGAGTCAAGATGTAGTCACATTTACAGGTTCTGCTTCAACAGGAAAAATGTTGAAGTCGCACCCGCGAATTTTAGAAGAGGCAGTTCCTTTTAACATGGAAGCGGATTCATTGAACTCTTGTATTCTCGGACCAGATGCAATTCCTGGCACTCCTGAATTTGATATTTTCATTAAAGAAGTTCAACGTGAAATGACAGTGAAAGCAGGACAAAAATGTACTGCTGTCCGTCGTATAATGGTGCCTGAAAATTTAGTAGAAGATGTTCAATTAGCATTGAGCAAACGATTATCAACTACCAGCATTGGTGACCCCAATGTAGAAGGTGTGCGCATGGGACCATTAGCCTCTGCGAGTCAGGTGCAAGAAGTAAAAGAGAAAATTCAACTGTTAGCTAAGACACAAGAAATTGTTTTTGGAAATGCTGATATGACTCCAATTGGTGATGGCACTGATAAAGGAGCCTTTTTATCGCCTGTATTATTCATCAATAGCGATCCATTTAAAAATACCGACTGCCATAACATCGAACCATTCGGACCTGTTTCTACCATTATGCCTTACAAAAATATTGGAGAGGCTATTGAGTTAGCGAAGATGGGAAAAGGTTCGTTAGTATGCAGTATTGTTACAGCTGATAATGCAACGGCGCGTGATTTTGTAGTAGGTGCTGCATCGATGCACGGAAGGGTTTTAGTTTTAAATAACGATTGTGCGAAAGAATCTACCGGTCACGGATCACCGATGCCAATGTTAGTGCACGGCGGACCGGGACGAGCAGGTGGTGGAGAAGAAATGGGAGGTAAGCGAGGAGTATTCCACTATTTACAGCGCACCGCTATTCAAGGATCACCAACTACGTTATCGTATATTACAGAAGTATATCAACGAGGTGGAAAACAAATTGAGAAAGATATTCATCCTTTCAAAAAGTATTTCGAAGAATTAGAAATTGGTGAAACATTAATTACAGCTAAGCATACCGTTAGTGAAGCGGACATTACCAATTTTGCGAATGTGAGTGGCGATAATTTTTATGCGCATATGGATGCAACTTCCTTAGAGGGAACCATCTTTACACAGCGAGTAGCACACGGGTATTTTGTATTATCAAAAGCAGCGGGATTATTTGTTGATGCGAAGAAAGGTCCCGTGTTATTAAACTACGGATTAGACGAATGTCGTTTTACAAAACCTGTTTATCCTGGAATGACCATCGGAGTAAAACTAACAGTAAAAGAAAAAGTAGATACCGAAAAGAAAACCGAAGAAGATATTGCCAAAGGAATTGTAAAATGGTTAGTAGATGTGTATGATGAAACAGGTGAAACAGTAGCCATCGCTACCATTTTAACTATGGTAAAAAAAATAAATCAAGATTAAAATAAATTTATGTCGCAAGAAACAGGACGTGTGCATTCACACATAGAAAACAATATAGGATACGTTACCTTTTTTCATCCGCAGAGTAACTCATTACCCGGACAAGTATTACGCGATTTAGCTGCGGCTATTGAAGCGATGGGAACGAATGATGAAGCTCGTGTAATTATTTTACAAAGTGAAGGAGAAAAAGCATTTTGTGCTGGTGCCTCTTTCGATGAATTAATTGCTATTGATGACCATGCAACAGGAACTTATTTCTTTTCAGGATTTGCAGGTGTAATTAACGCTATGCGCAAGGCGCCTAAATTTGTTATTGCTCGTGTGCAAGGCAAAGCAGTTGGTGGTGGTGTTGGATTAGCCTCTGCTGCTGATTATACCTTTGCAGTAAGCGGCGCTGCTGTTAAGTTAAGCGAGCTAGCTGTTGGCATAGGTCCTTTTGTAGTAGGACCCGCAGTAGAACGTAAAGTAGGTAAATCAGCGTTTACACAAATGACCATTGATGCTACCACATTTCATTCGGCAGAATGGGCAAAAGAAAAAGGACTGTATGCACACTTATACAATACCGTTGAAGAGATGGATGCTGCAATTAATACGCTTGCAACGAAATTATCATCCAGCAATCCAGAAGCGATGAGCATGCTTAAAAAAATCATGTGGGAAGGAACAGAAAATTGGGACGAACTTTTAATTGAAAGAGCAGGGATGAGTGGTAAATTAGTTTTATCTGATTTTACAAGAAACGCGATTCAGAAGTTTAAGTCGGCTGCGAAGTGATTTTTATTAATTAAAATAGAACAATCATTAAAGTAGATTTAAATAAATGATTATGATAAATAAAAAAGTCCCGAGTTTCGCTCGGGACTTTCCATATAACTAAATTTTTATTTAAAAATTCATATTCTCTTCTTCACCTAAAATTTTACGTCCAAGTAAAATCTGACTTTTAGCAAGATCACTTAACGTAAATGTATATTCTTCGCGCTTTTTGTCAATCACGCTTTGAGGGAAATTAATTCCATTTTCTAAACGGAAAATATATTCCTGATGAACAGAAGGTAATGCATCAGCCACCTGGCTTAATTCATATTGTCGAGCAGCATCAATAACGGCTTCTTTCCAATCAACATTAGCACGAATAGTTACTTTGTTTCCTGCAAGGCGCAATGTTTCTAAGGCATCATCTAATTCAATGTTATCATCCATTTGCGATTGAAATTCTTCAACAGCTTTGCAATATTTTAAGGTGCGCTTATCTTCAAATTGCTTAACAAAAGATTCTACAAGAGTAGTATCGAAGATGCTTAAAAACGGACGATTATCTGTCGATTTTTTCGACTCCGTATTTTTAATTTCTTTTAACTGTTGCTTGCGCGCTGCAGCACGGTATTTCTGCTCTTTATCACCTCTCGTATCAGGTAATCCTAATAAATATCCTGTTCCCATATGTTCATCAAAGAACTTATACCAAGATGGGATGCGCGACTCAAGAGGACCATCGATACCAGGGAAATAGCAATCATCAGCTTCCGCTTTAAAGGCATCGTAATCCTGCCAGTTATCAAATCCGAAAACCTGATTTGCCTGACCTGACTTTAGAAACTTTATGTACAACTCCAATTCAGCTTTGCTAACAGGAGAGATATAAGGACAATGTTGAATGTTTGTTCCGAGCGTTAAAAATTGTGTTGAGTGTTCTACACCTTTCAATCGTACTTGCTCAGCACGCCACTGGCATTGTAGATTAAATAATTTCTTTTGCTGAATAGCCCACAGCGCTTCTTCTGCAAGCATTTTATATTTCAGATCTTTCTGTTCTTGAAGATTCATGTAATCTTGTCCACGAGTAAGATATAAGGCCTTACGACGAGCATAGTTCTTAATAAATGATTCCACAGAATGCGGATTGAACTGCTTGAAGAATTCCTGATAAATAGATTGAGATCGAAGCTCTTCTTCCGTCTGCTGACGAATGATTTCGACTCTTAATTCTTCTTCGAATTTATCCTGCAAGTGAGCAGGCACCTTTAAATCCTGTATCTGTTTATTCATGGCATTAAAAATTACAGGTCCTTCAACGGCAATAATTCTTAAGAGTTCCATGTTATTTGAAAAAAAACGAATATTAGGTGCTTTCACTCAAATAAAGAGCGGTTCTTAATCTAACAATATACCGTTGAAAATTATCAAAATCAGGTATTGCAAGGCTTCTGTAAAAGCCATAAAATTGTATTTATGAATACACCCATCAACGACAATGAAGTAAAGGCACTGATTAGCCTTTTAGATGATTCAGATAAGGAAGTTTATTCTCATATAGAAGAAAAATTAATCAGCCTTGGTAGAGAGGTCATTCCTTTTTTGGAAGATGCCTGGTCGCATGCATTTGATGCGGTATTGCAACAGCGCATTGAAGCCATTGTGCATCGTATTCAATTTGAAAATTTATTAGAAGACTTAAAACTGTGGATTCATACCAACGATGATAATCTGTTAAACGGAGCCTTATTAATTGCAAGGTATCAATATCCGGATATGGATACTTCACGCATTTTTGAGCAATTACAGCAGATTAAAAAAGAGATCTGGTTAGAGTTGAATGAGAACCTCACTGCGTTAGAGATTATCAATATTATCAATCATATTCTATTTACGAATCATAATTTCAGTGGTAATACTGCTAATTACCATGCTCCTCAAAATTCGTTTATCAATATCGTATTAGAGAGCAAGAAAGGAAATCCGTTAACGTTAGGGATTGTTTATTTAACGATTGCGGAAATGTTAGGCTTACCGATTTATGGTGTTAATCTTCCAGAGCATTTTGTATTGGCGTATTGTGGTAACGACGAGCATTTTCAACTTGACAAGAAAAATGTGCTTTGTTACATTAATCCGTTTAGCAAAGGAACGGTGTTTGGCAAAAGTGATGTAGATGTATTCGTTAATCGACTAAAGCTTACTCCGCAAGACAGTCATTATTATCCTTGCTCTAACCGTGATATGATTTTAAGAATGGTTAGAAACTTATCGCATTCCTATCAAAAATTAGGTGATACCGATAAGGTGGAAGAGTTGGCTCAGATGATTGCCTTGTTTAATGTGAAATAATTTTTTTGAAGGTCAACCAGATAATTTTAATATCGGTTGTTAAACTTTTTTCAGCAATATACTTCTGATTTAAAAGCAGCTTTGCTGGCATTATTTCATCGATGTAGGTGCGTTCTGGATCGTTGGATTTAGCAAGCAACTCATTTTCTTCGGAATACTCAATAGAAGCATAATCAGTAATACCAGGCTTCACCGATAACACCTTTTGTTGTTCTACATTATAAAGGTCAACATACTTTCTTACCTCCGGACGCGGACCCACTAAACTCATGGAGCCAAACAATACATTTAATAATTGAGGTAGCTCATCTAATTTATACTTGCGTAAAAAATATCCGATAGGCGTTACGCGTGGATCACGACCACCAACAGTTAAGAGTCCTGCTTTATCCGCATTCATCTGCATAGTGCGGAATTTAAAAATTTTGAAATCACGACTGTTTAGTCCTACACGCGTTTGCATGTAAAACACGGGACCCTTACTTCCTAATTTAATCAAGAGCGCAATTATCAGAAAAAATGGTGATACCAATAAAAGCATTGGAATGGTAATCATCAAATCAAATAATCGCTTTACCATAATACTTACGATAAGGTAGAAGTAACTGCATTCGCTACTGCATCAACAATACGTTTCAGCATTTCATCTGATAAATCATAAAATACCGGTAAGGAAATTTCACGACTGTAATTATCATACGTCACAGGATAATTAGAAATGTTATATCCACGGTTTTTGTAGAATGATAACATCGCCAGCGGAATGAAATGCACATTCACACTTACATCCGCATCAAATATCTTTTGAATAATGGCATCGCGCTGCGCCTCAGAAATTCCTTTTATACGAATAGGATAGAGGTGATAAGAAGTTTCAGCAGTATCGTTTTTCAAAGGAGGTAATTGCGCCCACTCGAAATTTTTAAAATGATTGGCATAGTACTCACAAACCGCTTTTCGTTTTAACAGCGTATCATTTTCATAGCGCTTCAACTCAATTAATCCGATGGCCGCCATCAAATCCGTCATGTTGCATTTGTAACCAGCTTCGATAATATCATAGCGCCAATTTCCTTTTTGCATCTTCGCCAATGCATCTTTATTCTGACCATGCAAAGTAAAAATGCAGAGGTATTTGTAAATGTCTTCGTTATTAAATGGAGCAGGGAAGTTCAATGCAATGGCACCACCTTCGGCAGTGGTTAAGTTCTTCACTGCGTGGAAAGAATAAACCGTTGCATCCGCCCATACACCTGTATGCTTGCCTTTGTAGTACGCACCTAACGAATGTGCCGCATCCGAAAGCACCATTATTCTTCCTAATGTAGTTTGATTTTCTCCTTCAGCCACAAAATGTGATTTGATAACCGGATCATTCACAAGATCCATGATAGCTGAATAATCGCAAGGATAGCCAGCAATATCAACGGGCATAACCACTTTCGTTTTTGAAGTAATTGCTTTGCGGATATTCGCCACGTTAATATTGAAATCATCCGCATTCACATCCACCAGCACCGGTGTAGCACCACAATGTACCACCACATTCGCAGTAGCCGAATACGTATATGCGGGTAGAATCACTTCATCGCCTTCTTTTACTCCGTACCATTTCAACATCACTTCTAATCCAGCCGTAGCAGAGTTCAAACAAAGCGTTGCTGCATTACCGTTATAAGCAGATAGTTCCTTTTCAAACTGCTTGGTTCGCGGACCAGTAGTAATCCAACCAGAACGTAAAGTGGCTACAACTTCATTAATAATTTCATCGTCGATACGAGGTGGGGCAAAGGGGATGAGGGACATATGTTTTAATTTGAAGATTAATTAATTTGAAAATTTGAAGATGTGCTTCCCGATGCCTCGGGATTGATGATTTGGTAATTTATTAATTTGAGGAAGTATTATAAAGTGTCCCCGGAGGGGTCTACTTTATGAATTCGACCGAAGAGGCTAATGATTAATGCAAAGAAGATGGCGCCGCGTTGTGCTTCTAACATAGATTCTGTTAAACAATTCAATGCAAAAATAAATAACATCATCAATAGTAATGGATGATAACTGTTACGCATGATCCAAGGAATTATAATCGTCAGTAAAAACAAGAGTAATCCGATTATTCCAAGTGCTAAGAACGATTGTAAATACTGATTATGTGCATTCAGCGATTTTTCATAGCCGTATGCGAAATCATGTTTATGATATTCCAAATTCAAAACATCTTTCACATCACCAGTGCCTGTCCCCAATAACCAATACTCCGGCAACAACGAAATCGTTTCTTTCCATATCTCCACTCTACCTGTAGTGCTATTATATGACACAGTGGTTGGGGCTTCATTATGCTGCACCGCCACTTCTACCTGCGTAAAGCGATTGCTGTACTTCAGCATAAACACTTGTAAACTTGTCGCAACAGCAAATACAAACAATAGGGGATAAATAAATCGATAACTTCCTTTTTTCTTCCAATACAAAACAATCATTACTAAAATCGAAATAAAGGCAGTTGCTTCGGCTGTTCGTGCTGACAATAAAATAATCATCGAGAAAAATAAAATCATAAATGCGGCACCCATCCAGATCGTTCTTCGGTGGTTGGATAAAATCATTTCATGAAATACAAATATCAACGCTGCATTTAAGTACAAACTAAAGTAAGTAGGATGCATCAGGTGACTCGATAATTCAGAATAAAAGAACACCGACAATTGTCTCGAATGAAAATAGCTGTTGAACGAAATTGCTAATAAATAAATGCAGGATACTAAAACACCTCCGATGAAATACCTTCTGATTTTATTTATAAACGCATCGTCAATTTGAAAGGAGGAAAGTATAATCGGCAACAATAAAAAAGTAAGTTTAATCTGTAAGTCTAAACCAGCCTGCGAATAATTGCTCGTCCACAATACGCCCAACAAATGCATCACATACAACGCAGGTAACAACCATAAATACTTTTCGCTTTTAAACTGATTGATCATTAATGATCGATGTTCTTTCAGAAACAAAGAAATCAATCCTATCAAAACCCAGCAAACAATCGACACCAACAAATTAAAAGAAAAGCAAAATACTGAAATCAGCAGTAGCCATTTCTTAAGTGATGTTGATGGTAATTGTGTTATCATTTGCAGTATAAAAATACGCTTCTTTTAATTAAATGTGCTTACCCAATCAGCTGTTATTTTCTTACGCATGAAGAACTTTTGAACATACGATTGACCATTGGCACCCATTGTTTTTACGACATCCGGATTAGCTTCGAGATAGAGCGACTTTTCAGCCAGCATCTGACTGTTTTCGGGCTCAATAAATAATCCGGCATTGCCTTCATCAATAAACAATCGTCTAGCCTCACCATCCACTGAAAGCAATAATGGTTTTGCCAAGGCTAAGTTTTCAAATATCTTCGATGGTATAGCACCGAGAAATAAATCCATTTTCTTCAAAGGAATAACCGCTACATCAACTGAATCAACATAAGAGGGAACCACCTCTCTGCTCACCAATTCTAAAAACTTTACTCGGGTAATGTTTTCATCATTCACGCGCTGCATTAAACGGCTCTTCTCAGGACCATCACCTAATAATAAATAAACGATTTTACTTTCAGCAGGAAGTAATTTAGCAGCATCCAAAATCACATCAAGTCCTTGCGCTAGTCCGATAATTCCAGCATACATAATCAGAAAATCATCTTGCGCTAATTGTAATTGCTGACGAACGTTATCTTGTTTCTTAAACCTAAAAATCGATTCATCTACTCCGTTAGGAAGCCAATGAACTTTTTTATCAGGAAAACGACTTTTAATATTTTGTACAATTCCTTGCGTCTGACCCGTCACCATAAACGACTTTTTATAAAGCCATTCTTCGAGGATAGTAGCCAGTTTAAGAAATAGTTTATTCGTTATCACTCCTAATTTCTCTGCTGATTCAGGCCATAAATCGCTCACGTTAAAAACCATCTTAGCTTTCTTGCGTTTGCTGATCCACCATGCACTAATACCAAGAAATAGAGGAGGGGACTCCACCATTAGATAATCGAAATTCCCTTTAATTTTTGAAGCATAATACATCGATGAAAATGTAAACGAAAAGTAATTCATCAACCTTGAAATAACCGAACGATTTTTACTTACATAAATCCACGCACGATGTACAGGAATATTTTCAAACTCATCGCAGACATATTTCTTACCGATATAATCAGCATGAATTTGCATTGCGGGATAATTGGGCATGGCGGTTAACACAACCACCTCATGTCCCATTTGTTTTAACTCTCTTGCCAAACCACTCAATCGGTTTTGAGGCGCTCCTGTTTCAGGAGGATAGTACTGAGTTAAAATCAAAAAACGCATGACTATAAAATTAATTCATTAACGATGCGCGTTGCTGCTTTTCCACCACCGTATAAATCAACATTGAAATCGCAGTTAGCCGATAATGCCGATGTATAAGCACTTAGAATTTTCTCTTCATCAGCACCTGCCAATAGATTAAATCCTCCTTTCACTAACTCTACCCATTCTGTTTCATCACGAAGGGTGATACAAAACTTCTGAAAGAAAAAGGCTTCCTTCTGCAATCCACCGCTGTCTGTCATGACCAACTTGCAATGCTTTAACAATTCAAGCATATCGAAATAGCCAACAGGATCAATAATCGTAAGCGAAGTATTCATTCCTGCGTCCTTCATGATTTTTTGCGTTCGCGGATGCAAAGGCAAAACCACTTGACGTTCGGTATTTATTTTTTCGAGTGCATTAATAATCGATTGCAAACGATGAAGATCATTTGTGTTTTCTGCTCTATGTAACGTGCATAGCACAAAATCCTGTAAGTTTAATGATTTGAAAACTGTCGATTTCTCCTCTGAATATTCAGCATAATACATCGCTGCATCCTGCATCACATCGCCAGAAAGAATTAATTTATTATTCGCAAATGGATATCCTTCTTTTGTTAAATTATCAATTGCCGTTTGCGTAGGACAGAAGAGCATGGATGCAAGTCGATCGGTAAGAATACGATTTTGTTCTTCAGGCATTGCCATGTTAAACGAACGAAGTCCTGCTTCTACATGCGCTACTGGAATCAATAATTTAGAAGCTGCCAATGCACCCGCTAAAGTGCTATTGGTATCTCCATAAACTAAAACTAAATCGGGCTTTTCATCAACCAGAATGCGTTCTATTCCTTCTAACATTTGTCCTGTCATTGCTCCATGACCTAAACCATGAATACCTAAATGAAAGGCCGGTTTAGGAATATCCATCTCATCGAAAAACACATCCGACATATTCGCATCGTGATGCTGACCAGTATGAATGATAAGCTCAGTAACCGCTGCATGTTTTTTTAACTCACGACTAACTACCGCCGCTTTCACAAACTGAGGACGAGCTCCAACAACGGTAATGATTTTCATGCTATACGATTGTTAAATAGAAGAACAAAAAGAAATTAAATCCTAATGAAATTACTTAGCATAATTCACTGCTCTCGTCTCACGAATAACAGTCACCTTTACCTGACCAGGATACGTCATTTCCGTTTGAATACGATTAGCGATATCAAATGATAATTGCTCTGTTGCTTTATCATCTAACTTCTCACTCTCAACAATCACACGTAACTCACGACCAGCTTGAATAGCAAATGCTTTTTCAACACCTTTATATCCTTGAGCAAGATTTTCCATTTCCTTTAATCGCTTCATGTATTGCTCAACGATTTCACGACGAGCACCTGGACGCGCACCACTGATAGCATCACAAACCTGAACGATAGGAGAGATCATACTTGTCATTTCGATCTCATCATGATGGGCTCCAATCGCATTGATAACTTCCGCGTTTTCCTTGCTGCGTTCAGCCATCTTCATACCTGCAATAGCATGTGGAAGTTCTGTATCTTCTTCAGCAACTTTACCAATATCGTGTAGTAGACCTGCACGCTTAGCTAACTTCACATTCAAGCCTAATTCAGCAGCCATTAATGCACAAAGGTTCGCTACTTCGCGAGAGTGTTGTAATAAATTTTGTCCGTAAGATGAACGATATTTCATTCTACCTACCATACGAATTAACTCAGGAGCTAATCCGTGAATTCCTAAATCGATAGCCGTACGCTTACCGATCTCAATAATTTCTTCGTCTAACTGACGACGAACTTTCGCCACTACTTCTTCAATTCTCGCAGGGTGAATACGTCCGTCGGATACTAACTGATGCAACGCTAAACGCGCTAACTCTCTTCTTACCGGATCAAAACCTGAAAGGATAATTGCTTCTGGAGTATCATCCACAATAATTTCAATTCCTGTTGCTGCTTCTAATGCACGAATATTTCTTCCTTCACGTCCGATTACACGACCTTTTACTTCATCATTATCAATATGAAAAACAGTCACCGCGTTTTCAATTGCATGCTCTGTAGCCACACGTTGAATCGTTTGAATAACGATACGCTTCGCTTCCTTATTAGCAGTTAATTTTGCTTCGTCGATAGAGTCCTTAATAAACGACATTGCTTCTGTTTTAGCTTCAGCTTTTAAAGCTTCTACTAATTGTGCTTTTGCATCTTCTGCTGATAGTCCTGCAATTTTCTCTAATGCATGAACCTGCTTCTGATGTGCTTTCTCTAACTCTTCCTTACGGCGATTGATGACTTCTAACTGAGCATTTAAGTTCGTTTGAATCGTTTCAACTTCCGTTTGCTTTCTCTTGTTTTGCTCTAATTGCTGATTAAGCGTTGTTTCTTTTTGTTTGATTCTGTTTTCAGCAGCTAAGATGGCTTTATCTTTTTCAGTGATATGCTTCTCATGCTCTGTCTTCATTTGATAAAAGCGATCTTTCGCTTCCATCGTTTTATCCTTCAGATACAATTCGCCTTTCGCCTGTGCTTCTTTAATAATTGCTTGTGCTTTTTCTTCTGCAGCAGCAACAATTCCGTTGTTGTTTTTTCTGGTAACTATAAATGTTAATACTCCGCCTACTGCAAGTCCCGCAAGTGCGAGTATGATAGAAATTGGTTCCATAATTTAATTTTTGTTTGTTTATATAGTGATTTGTCTTGCGACAATAATTGCTTTTTTTTGAAGCTCCGCATCCACCCTGGGAGAATTAAAACCCATTAGATAGGGTCGGAGTACACCCCATTGATTCATGCTTTCCTTGCGGACATGCAATCGGCAACGCAAAATGCCTCCTAAGTGTTTGAATGTTGATTTTAATCTGCGACCAGAATGGTATGCGGATCTTCTAACTATTTTTTATCCCTTTTCGGGTGATGATCAAAGAACGAAGAACTATTGATTATCAGGCCCGAAAGCAGTCACCAATTCAGAAAGCTTGGTCAGCTCACTCGCCAACTCCTGTTCTTTCTTATCTCTATTGCTGTTGGCAGTAATAATATCTGCTGCCTGTTGTAACGCACACATCGCCAAAATATCCTGAGGCTCCTTTAAATTGAAAGACGATTGATAGGTTTTAAGTTGCTCAGCAACCTTCGCAGCTGCTTTTTGCAAGATTTCAACCTGATCCTCTTTCACCTTGAGGGGGTAGGACTTATTGGCAATTTGTACCTGTATAGAGACGGTTTTGCTCACCTTTTAATCTTTGTTCAACAACGACAAACAACGATCAATTTCGCGTAAGTAGTTGTTAATTTGAATTTTAAGCTCTCGGGTTTCCGTTTTCTCCGGTACCGCTAAAGCCTGTGCTAATTTAATTGTTTTCAACTGTTCTTTTAGTGCCTCACACTCATTAATTGCAACTTCTTTTTCAACTTGCAACTGTTCATTTTGTGATGCCAGTTTTGAATTCTCTTTCTGTAATTTATGATGCTGCTCCACCGCCAATTTTATTTGCGATTTCAACTTTTGTATTTGATCCATTACAGAATTCATAAATCAGTGATTTTGAACAATGAAACAAATGTAATTGAATATATGGTTTTAACCAAAAAAATGCGTTTATTTATAGGAAGTGGAAATATTATTCTATTTTCATAGCCCGTATGATGCTTCGAAATAACTTCTTTTATTCATTGGTCTGCCTCTTTTTAGGGATTACTTTTTCTTCAGTTGGACAAAATAGCAAGCCCGATTTTAGATCGCCGGTGGATATTCCTATTTCACTGGCGGGCAATTTTTGTGAAATCAGACCCAATCATTTTCATTCCGGTATCGATATCCGAACAAATGGAAAGGAAGGCTTACCCATATTTGCAATTGATGATGGATATGTTTCAAGAATCAAGGTGAGTCCAACAGGATTTGGAAGAGTCGTTTATATCAACCATCCCGAAGGATATACCTCCGTTTATGCCCATTTATCTTCTTTCAATTCTCCGTTGGATGCTTTTGTCGACTCCATTCAAAAGGCCAACGAATCATACGATATGGAAGAATTTCCCGATGCCAAAAGATTTAAAGTCAATAAAGGGGATTGCATAGGATGGAGTGGTAATTCAGGATCGAGTGCTTCGCCACATCTGCACTTTGAAATTCGTGATTTGAAATCGGAAGAGCCATTGAATCCGCTGGCGTTTTTAAATTATGAAGATTCTATTGCGCCAGTTATTGAACGGATTAGAATAGTCCATATCAATTTAGATAAAGTTTATAAACCAATAACTGATATCTCAACTTCAGATTATTTAATAACTGTAACCACCGGTATTGATTATGGGGATTATTATTTTGAATTAAAAGGAAGTGACAATAGTGGAGATTCGTATATGAACTTTTATTCCATTAACGTAATGACAAATAAAGGCGATACACTATTTGATTGTAAGTTCGACCGATTTAATTTCGACGAAACAAGAATGGTAAATTCATTTATTAATTACTCTTCATTAGTAAACGATAAAGAAGAATGGCAAAGACTTTACAAGCTACCCTCCAACACAGCTACACTATTTAAAAACTGTATTTCGAAACCACTTACCATTTCGGATGATAATGATACAATATATTTTAAAGTTACTGACTATAGTGGCAATTCAACAGTTGAACAAGTCATACTATACGGATTTAAACAAGAAGAAATAATAGGAGATTATAAAGAATCAATTTGCAGATATTACAATGAAAGTTTTACCATTCCTTTTAAATATGGATTCATGAATATCCCTGCTAGTGGAATAGATCAATCACTTTGTTACGAATTAACCGATTACGATACAATCCCCGACTCAACAACCTTTTTAATTGGAGATCCTTCTGTTCCTTTAATCAAGAATGCAACAGTAGTGATTCAAAAAAAACTAGGCACTAACTTTTGGCTTTGCGAAAGAAATTGGAAGAATGAATTAACCGGAACCTCATTCAAGTTAGACAGTGCGAAATACGGTTATCAAACAAGCATTAAAAAAATGGGATGGTACTCGGTAGAATGCGATAGTGTAGCACCACAACTCATAAAAGTAATATCAGAAAAAGACCCTATCATCAAGGAACAGAAAAACATATTATTAAAAATCAGCGATGATATTTCAGGAGTTAAAAAAGCCAATGTATTCATTAATGGAAATTTCCTTCCATGCGAATTTGATTTAAAACGAAGCAGCGTTGTGATTAAAGGAAGTCAACTCAAAAAAGGTGATATCATCCATTTAAAATTAATCGACTATCAAGGAAATACTACCTTAATAGAAAAAGTCGATTGGAATTGACAAGGGTCATTCACGTACTATGATGTAAGTCATTTTAAAATGTTATCCGTCGCTGTACTTTTGATTTCGAGATGGAGACATCCCATTGTACTAAAATAATAGTACCATAGTTTACTGGTTTGGATAGAGTCGCAGCAATGCGGCTCTACTTTTTTTTAGTTACTTTCGCGAAAGATTTATGCTTATTCTATTTTACTTTTTGGCATTAGTGGCGGAGGTTGTTGGAACAATTGGAGGGTTTGGTTCTTCCATCTTTTTTGTCCCCATTGCATCATTCTATTTCGAACCTAAATTAGTCCTTGGCATCACTGCATTTTTTCATGTGTTTAGCAATATCTCAAAGCTGGTGTTATTTGGAAAGCATATCAAAATGAACATCGCTTTGAAGTTTATAATACCGAGTGTAATTGGTGTTATCATTGGAGCGCTGTTAGTCGCTAAACAATCAGGAGAGATTTTTTCTTTATCGATTGGAATATTCCTGATTTTATTTGCACTGTACTTTTTAATTTATCCGAATAAAACAATCAACGCAACCAACAAGAACATTGTGATAGGAGGAAGTAGCGCAGGATTTTTAGCAGGATTTATTGGTACAGGCGGAGTCATTCGTGGAGCAGCAATGGCGGCATTTAATCTCGAAAAGAATTGCTTTGTTGCTACCTCAGCATTTATCGATTTATTCGTTGATATTAGTCGTTCTGCAATCTATTATCAAAATGAATTTATTGCAAAAGATAAATGGTATTATATCCTTCCGTTGATTTTCATTTCTTTCGCTGGAAGCTATATTGGAAAATTAATTCTTGAAAAATTAAACCAAGATAAGTTCAGAAGAATAGTTTTAATTTTAATTTCGATAATGGGAACAGTATCGGTAATTCGATTTATATGCCAGTAAAGGATAAAAATTTCAGGACAAAAGTAAATGCCATTTCAGTGGTGCTGGCACTTTCTGTTTTGATTATGCTCATCAAATTCGTTGCTTATTACGTTACGAAATCGAATGCATTATTATCAGATGCCCTTGAATCGTTTATCAATATTGCCACCAGCTCATTTACGCTTTACAGTATTTATTATTCTGCAAAATTAAAAGACCATGATCATCCTTACGGACATGGTAAGATTGAATACCTTGCTGTAGGATTTGAAGGTGCCTTGATTTTAGGAACGGGCGTTTACATTTTATATGAAGCCTTTAATCATTTCATCCATCCAGAGCCTTTACAAAATGTAGATCTCGGAATTATGATTACTGCATCCACTGGACTATTCATGTATTTCATTGGATCGTTTTTGAAGAAGAAAGGTCGTGAGTTAGATTCAATTACTTTGGTTGCAGATGGAGAACATTTTCACTTGGACACTATCACCAGCATCGCACTAATTGTTGGATTAGTTTTATATCACTTAACCAAGTTAACCTGGATTGATCCATTACTCGCTGTATTGCTCGCTGTCCATATTATGATGAGTGGATATAAGCTTACCAAAGAGTCTATTGATCGTTTACTAGATAAAGCCGATTTCGATACCATTCAGAATGTGGTGAACTCCTTAAATAAAAATCGTAAACCCAACTGGATTGATATTCACAATTTACGAATGCAGCGCTTTGGAAATATTATCCATATTGATTGTCATCTAACGCTTCCGTTTTATTACGCACTCGACCAAGTGCATAATGAAATCAAAAATTTAGAAGCAGATATCAATAAAGACTTCAATCAAGAAGTTGAGTTTTTTGTTCATACCGATCCTTGCAATGAAGAATTCCCTTGCAAGCTATGTAATGTAGAAGAATGTGCGTTTCGAAAGTTCGACCACCTTCAAACAGTTGATTGGGATATTAAAAATCTGATGGCTAATAAAAAGCATCAGCTGTAAAATTTATCTACAAGTTTGATGTGTCTTCACACGTTCATGCTTGCAACAATCACCTTCACCACTTTTCATTACACTACCTCGATGGATTAAAAACAAGGCTAATGCTATTGCAATAAATGGAGATAGTTTGTTGATGGATAATTTTACTTTAGAACTAAAAATATTTTGAGATACTGCCACTATGTACATCAATGGTAGGGTGCCTAATCCAAACAAAAGCATATAAGCCGCAGCATTAGTAATACCTCCATAACTAATAGCGCCCGCCATGGCTAAGTAAACAAATCCACAAGGTAATATTCCGTTTGCTAGTCCTACAACATACATTGCCGCAAATGATTTCTTCTTGATGTAATTTCCGATAACTGATTTAATCCTGAAAGACATTTTTACTAAACGTCCATTGACTTTACTCAATAGTTTATCGTTTAAAAACAATACAACAAGGATGATTAATATTCCAGAGAAAATACTCAAATCACTTTGCAATCCTTTTAATTGAAAACTAATTCCAATTAATCCTGCTATCACACCCAACAGCATATACATCGTAACACGACCGAGTTGGTACATCAAGCGACCCAAATAAAAATGTCTTGCATCACCATCAACAACAGGTAATGATAACGCAATGGGTCCGCACATACCAAGGCAATGAAAACTCCCTAAAAATCCGAGCGACAATGCGCTAATCAGATAATAATTCATTTTACTGCAGCATTAATTTTTCTTCTTGCAAATATTCTTTTCCATCACAACTCCAGGCAATGGTTAATCGCCAATAGCCACCTGATAATTTATCCGACTGAACCAGCATTTTACCATTTTCGTTTTTGATGTTCATTGTAAAATCCTTTTGTTTATCGTCAGGACGATAAAATGTCAATTTGCCTTTTATGGCACGATTAGCAAATTCAGAAGGAAAAGATAACTCAACTGATTTGTCATTGACAGGATTACATACTACCGTTGCTGCAGCGGCATTCTGCATTTTATTATAACGGTCTTGATATTTTACTTCCTGATCGTAATAATTATCAGCAACCAACTCTGTGTTTTGTTGCGTGCATTTGTAAACCAATGTCAACATACCAACAACAAACAACACATAAACAAACATTATTTTATATCCCCAATTCATAGCTATTTTATTTTTACAGGACCAATGAAATTAGTCTTGATTGTTTCAATTATTTTGTTGCCAGATTTCACTTCTAATACAATAGGCAGTCTGGCATTTACAATTTGATTTTGATTAATCATCACAAAGAATTCCCCATCCGCGCTACCTTGTCCTTCTAATTTTGTAATCCCATCGCCAACCCATTTCACACTTCCGTTCGGAGAAACGAGTTTAATATCAACGGGCATCTGATCGAACGTTTTATTAATGAGGTTCACGTTATATAAATTTGAATAGATACTATCATTTTGTTGTTGGTAGATCATACCAGGAGTACGCAGTATAGTAGATTCCACATCGGAACGCATAATTAAAAGCGACAATAAGGTAGTCAGCAAAACGAAGAGTACAAATGAATACGCTTTTATTCTTCCTGTTATTTGAAATTTCGTCCCTTCAGCAATGGCATTTTCACTTGTATAACGGATAAGGCCATGTGGCTTTTTAATTTTATCCATGATGCCATCACATGCATCAATACAAGCAGTACAGTTTACACATTCGAGCTGCGTACCATTACGGATATCGATACCGGTAGGACATACATTCACACATTGATGACAATCGATGCAATCACCAAATTTAGATTCAGCAGTCTTTTGCAATTTACCTCTTGGCTCTCCGCGTTTATAATCGTACGCAATTACCACCGAATTTTTATCAAGCAAAACACCTTGTAGCCTTCCATAAGGACAAACAATTAAACAAGCCTGCTCGCGAAAACGCATATACACCGCAAAGAACACGAACCTAAAAACGAGAATCGCTATTAACCCACCGACGTGATTGGATGGATCAACCAAAACAATTTGTTTTAATTCATCGATGCCAATGATGTAAGCAAGAAATGTATTTGCAATGATAAATGAAATCAGAAAAAAGATACTTCCTTTTAAAATTCGCTTTCTGAATTTTTCAGGAGATGGAGGAGCATTCTTCAATGCCTTTTGTTGTGCAGCATCACCTTCAATCCAGTATTCAATTTTACGAAAGACCATTTCCATGAAGATAGTTTGTGGGCAAGCCCAACCACACCAGAGTCGCCCGAACAACGCTGTAAATACAATAATAAAAACAACAAACGTAAGCATCGCCAACACGAACAAGTAAAAGTCCTGTGGCCAAAAAGCAATTCCGAATAAAATAAACTTCCGCTCAACAACATTTAATAACATGAATGGGTGTCCGTTTAATTTAATAAACGGACCCACAAACATGACTGCTAATAAGAAATAACTAAATAATGTCCTTTTATTATAAAAGCGACCTTTAGGCTTCTTCGGAAAAATCCAATTACGGTTACCGTCTTTAGAAATAGTTGAAATACTATCTCTAAAACTATCGGCTTCGTCGTAAATAGCGGGATCCATCATTTTAATTATTAGTTAGCTGTAGTAGTAATTGTAGTTGCTGTTGAGTCAGTAGCAGTAGGAGCAGAGTCATCACCCCAAACATCACCTTGCGCAGGTTTTGCATTAGCAGGATTCGTATTCTGCATTGACAAAATATAACTTGAAACAGCTTGAATATTCTTAGGTGTTAATTGCGTTTTCCAGCTGATCATTCCTTTTAAAGGAACGCCATTCGTGATTGTTCTAAAAACATTTTTTATTCCACCACCATGAATCCAATTAGGGTCAGTTAAATTGGGGCCTATGTTACCTTCCAAATTTTGACCGTGACAAGAAGTACAGTTTTTATTAAAAATTTCTTTTCCTTCACTTAAAACAGTTGCATCGGTCAGCAACTTCACATTTTCAGCAGTCACCATGTCCGCCATTTTTTCATTTCTGATACGTTGTGCTTCATCAGCAGCTTGAACAGAAGCAATGTACTCCTGATCTTGACTATAACCTGTTTTGAAAACATGGAAATGAAACACATAAATTACAGCCCATATAATGGTGAAGTAAAAACCCCATTTCCACCAAGGAGGTAAATTATTATCTAATTCACGAATTCCATCATAGTCATGATGAAGCATGATGTCCTCTTCCTTTTCAACAGGCACTGCTTGCGTTAAAACGTTACGATCAAAGCGAGACCAAAACGATTCTGTCTGAACAGGCTTTACCGTTTCTGATTTTACCTGTTGCTCTTTTTGAGGAGCCATTCCTCTTGCAATAACTAATAACGTTCGTGCCATAACGAAAATGGCAATCAAGAGAATCAGAATAAAAATAGCCAGGTAATAAAAAGAAGGTTGGTAGAATAGTGGATCAACGGTTTTAAAGTATTGTCCACTGTTCGCTACTGTTGTACTATCTGTTACAGCTTGTGCATGGACAGTTGTATTGAAAAACAACTGTCCTGAAATTAATCCAATTGTGATGATGTACTTTTTCATGATAATCAATTTATGCGTTATTGGTTTCGTCGTTGCTTAATGGCAACCTGCTTATTTCATTTAACTCTTCTTTATTTGCCTTTACCACATAAACAATCAAGGCAGTAAAGAATACGAAGAATACCAGCAGAGAGAACATAGGATAAATACCTACGTCAGTAATTTGTTCTAAATATTGTTTAAACATATGCTTGCTTATTTTGTAGTTGAATTATCAGAAACTTTATTTGCTTTAATATCGACACCTAATCGTTGTAAGTAGGCAATCATTGCTACTAACTCTTTATTTGCATCGATAGGAGCACCACTCTTATTTAAGTCCGCGGCAATTTCATTTGCTTGCTTCATCAAATCAGCATTGGCTTGTTGATCGTACCCTTTTGTGTAAGGAACGCCTAACGTAATCATCGCTCTGATTTTTGCTGGAGTAGAAGCAGTATCTAAATTATTTTCTGCAAGAAAAGCATATGGAGGCATGATAGAACCTGGCGACATAGTTCGAGGATCAATCATATGATGATAATGCCATACGTTTTGATATTTTCCTCCAACACGTAATAAATCAGGACCTGTTCGCTTAGAACCCCATTGGAAAGGATGATCATACACAAACTCACCAGCTTTAGCATATTCTCCATAACGTTCTGTTTCGTGACGGAACGGACGAACCATTTGCGAGTGACAAGTGTAACAACCTTCACGGATATAAATATCACGACCTTGTAATTCAAGTGGAGTATAAGGCTTCACTGATGCAATCGTTGGAATATTTTCTTTAATCATGAATGTTGGAATCATCTCTACTAATCCACCAATTAAAATCAACACCGTTGCAAACAACATCATCTGAATTGGTCTTCTTTCAATCCAACGATGCCAGTGACCACCTTCATGAACAGGAACAGCTTCTAATGCTGGAGCTTCTGCTGGTTCATTCGCTAATAAATCGCCCGTCTTCATCGTCATCACTAAATTGTAAACCATCGTTAACGCACCTGCTAAATACAACGTACCACCAACAGCACGTAACTTATACATCGGCATTAACTTCGTTACCGTTGCTAAGAAGTTTGGATATTTTAATAATCCATCATCAGTAAATTGTTGCCACATCATGTATTGTTCAAACCCTGCCCAATACATCGGAATGGCATAGAATAAAATTCCTAACGTTGCTAACCAGAAGTGATAGCTTGCTAATTTTTTAGAGTATAATTCGGTTTGATAAATGCGAGGGATTAACCAATATAAAATACCAAATGTTAACATACCATTCCATCCAAGTCCACCAATATGCACGTGTGCGATGGTCCAATCTGTAAAGTGAGAAATTGCATTCACTGATTTCAATGATAACATCGGACCTTCAAATGTTGCCATACCATAGGCAGTGATTGCAACAACCATAAACTTCAATACAACACTTTCACGAACACGATCCCATGCACCACGCAATGTCAAAAGTCCGTTGATCATACCACCCCAGCTCGGAGCAATTAACATGATAGAGAAAACAGTTCCTAATGATTGCGCCCAATCAGGTAATGCAGTATATAATAAGTGATGAGGACCTGCCCAGATATAAATAAAAATTAATGCCCAGAAGTGAATTATCGATAATCGATAAGAATACACCGGACGATTAGCAGCCTTCGGAACGAAATAATACATCAAACCTAAATACGGCGTAGTTAAAAAGAAGGCTACTGCATTATGTCCGTACCACCATTGCACTAACGCATCTTGCACACCTGCATATACAGGATAGCTCTTTAATATACTTACAGGAATTTCAATACTATTTACAATGTGAAGTACTGCAACAGTAACCACCGTTGCAATATAAAACCAAATGGCAACGTATAGATGTCGCTCGCGACGTTTGATAATTGTACCAAACATATTCACCGCAAATACAACCCAAGTAAGTGTGATCAAGATATCAATCGGCCATTCTAATTCAGCATATTCTTTACCTGTTGTATGTCCGGTAATTAATGTTAATGCAGCAAGCACAATAATCGATTGCCACATCCAAAAATGAAGTTTGCCTAACAAGTCGCTAAACAATCTCGCTTTCGTTAAACGTTGAAGGGAATAATACAATCCCATAAAAATTCCATTACCTACAAAGGCAAAAATGATGGCGTTGGTATGTATAGGTCGTACGCGACCAAATGTAACATACTCACCAGCATTTAAACCAGGAAAAGGTATTTGAAGGGCTGCAATTAAACCCACCAGCATTCCTACAATTCCCCAGATAATTGTCGCAACTGCAAAATTCCTAACAATGCGATTGTCGTAGCTATACTTCTCAATTGTCATAATGATTGATTTTTGATTTTTCGTTTGATGTTATTTCATTATCCATTAATATGCGAACTGCAGGGGAAGTATCATCATCAAATTGTCCTGTTTTAACAGACCAGAAAAATGCAATCAGAAATCCGATAGCAACGGTTAAACTGGCAATGATTAAAAGGATGATTACTTTCATAACGAGAGCAAATCTATTTCGAGAGTAGGATTAATTAAATGACTGCTATTAGGGTGATTTATGATAATTGTCAACCTACTTCGTGAAACCTAATTGTCGTGCTTTTATCGAGCTGGCCACTACCGTATATATCACTAAACTGCTTGTGCTGATAGGCATTAAAATAGCCGCAATTACAGGCGATAAAGTTCCTTGTACTGCAAACCATAATCCCAGAAAATTATACACCAGTGATATGATAAAACTGATGATGATAATTCGGTTAGCCGACTTGGCAAGACGAATTAACTTCTCCAATTTTGATAAATTACTTCCAATAATAATAGCATCACATGCAGGAGTAAAATTGTTGATGTCGTTTGAAATGGCAATTCCTACATGGCTATGCATTAACGCACCTGCATCATTTAATCCATCACCAACCATCATTGTTTTAAATCCATGTTGATTAAGTTCATTGATGTAATTTAACTTATCAATTGGTTTGCAATGAAAGCGCATATGCGTTCCTTCGGGAAGAATTGTACTTAGGTTGATTCGCTCATGCTCATCATCACCACTGATCACACCTAATTGAATATTGTGATTTGATAAGTCGGAAGTTAACTCTTGAACGCCTTCGCGATATTTATTTTGAATTGCGAAATATCCGTATACCTCATTATCAATTCCAATATATACTCGTGTTGATTTTAATGTATCGAGTTGTTTTTTTCCTGTCAGGTATTCTTCACTTCCAATTTTATAGTGATGTCCGAAAATCATGGCCGTTAATCCTTGACCAGGAAATTCTTCAATATGAATAGATGTATCTGCGAATGCTTTTAATTTCAAATATTTCGATAATACAATACTTAATGGATGAGTAGAAGAGGATACAATTGTATAGATAGCACGTAAATGAAAATCGCTCAATTCAACACCAACATAATTTATCTGATTAGATTCAGGTTCCGTTAATGTGCCTGTTTTATCAAATATAACGGTATCAATATCCGCCAACTTTTCTATTACCTGAACATTGCGTAGATAAATTCCTTTCTTACCAAGCAATCGAATAATATTTCCGAAGGTGAAAGGAGCAGATAATGCCAATGCACAAGCACACGCAATAACAAGTACCGCAGTGAAAGCATTAATTGCTCTTGTAAAATCCTGATGATACCAATAAGCAAAGGATGATATAGCAATCACAACGGTCACGAGAACAAACCATCGGCTAATGGTATTCACCATTTTTTGAAAATAACTTGTCTGATTAACTTTATCACTTTGTTGATTCCAAAGTTTGGTCAGGTAACTATTAGAGGTTGCCTGATCGACCATCACGTCGATAGGACCATTCAACAACTTTGCTCCCGCATAAATCAATTCACCTTTATTGACTTTTATAGGTGTTGATTCACCAGAAACAAAACTATAATCGATATGAGCAGATTGATTTAACAGTTTTACATCAGCAGGAATAATCTCATGATTGCGAATCTTTAGTCGATCACCTTTAACAACATCATTTACTAAAACAGTTTCTTCTTTAATGCCATTGTATCTCGTAACCGCAATAGGGAAGTAGGAGGTATAATCCCTGTTAAACGAAAGCCATTGATAGGTTTTATCTTGAAAATTTCTTCCAATAAGCATGAAGAAGATAAGTCCCGTCATACTATCAAAATAACCAGGACCCGTACCAGAAACAATTTCGTACAAGCTTCTTAAAAACATGGCTAAAATACCGATGGCAATAGGCACATCAATATTGACAACCTTTTGTCGGAAGCTTCTAAAAGAGTTAATAAAAAACTCACTTGCAGAATAAAAGAAAACCGGCAATGCTAAAACCACAATCACATATCGAAATAAATGTCGGAAGTCCTCAGCGCCAAAAACACCTCCCGATAAATATTCAGGAAAACTCAACAACATAATATTTCCAAAAGCAAATCCAGCTAAACCAATTTTATAAATCCTTGCATTCGATTTTTTAGCGAACTGATGATTGCTGACTTTATTTAAATTCAATTCTGGCTCGTAACCAATTAATGTAAGTTGTTCAACTATATTGCGAAGGGAAGTTGCCGACGAATTAAAAACAATCAATATTTCCTTGCTGACAAAATCAACTTGCGATCGTATTACGCCCTTATCGATTCTTGAAAAATTCTCTAACAACCAAATACAACTACTACAATGCATATTCGGAATATGAAAACGAATATGAACTTCATTCTTAGATTTAAAACTGATTAACTTCTCAATAATTTGCTCTTCCTCTAAAAAAGCAAAGCGATTACCGAGATAACTGTTCTTACGATTTATGCCAGGGTTATCGGAAATAGCGTAATAATTACAAAGGTTGTTTTCATTCAGTACTTCATATACTAACTTACAACCTACGCAACAAAAGTCTTTATCATCAAATTTAACTTTGTCTTCTTCACACTTTTCGTGACAGTGATAACAATTGATAACTACTGAAGTATTTGTTAATGACATATCATATAAATCTTGAATACAAGATTATTCAATGTATACACCTATACGAATGACAAATGTCAGTTGCTATTTTGATAGTGGTCACAAAACATTTTTTCCAAAAAGTGGTTTAAATTATATCTATGAATGACGTAGGTCATTTGCAACTCATCTTGAATAAAGCAATTTTGCAAATACATAATTGAACAACATGTTATCCGAAACAAAAGCGTCGAGCTCGCTACACCTTTACATCGATTTAAACTCAAGACTATCTGAAATCCAGAGAGAGTTCAATTCTTATTTCCCATTCTTAAAGATTGAATTTTTTAAAGCACCTCATAAAATCGGACAAGGATTAAAGAAAGATCTAATCATCAATTCGAATAAATTAGTGAAGGATTGTTCAACTATCAAAAAGGGTGGTGTAATTGAATTTACCAATATCACTTCTGTAAGCGATTTAGAAACGAAATTTTTCAAAGACTTTAAATTATCTGTGCAGGTATTTAGAAAGGCAGGTAGGGTATGGTTAGAAACAACTGCAACAGATAGCTGGACCCTAGCGCAACAAAATGAAGAAGGCGCTGAATTCTCAACGCCCTCTAAATAATATGATCTTCTTTTTAAGCTTTTAAATGTCGAAGCTTTTCATCATTGATGATTTTAATTTTTCCTTCTTTAATCTCAATTAACTTTTCTTCTTTAAAATCACTAAGCGTTCTAATCAACGACTCAGTAGCTGTCCCAACAATATTGGCTAAATCTTCACGAGCGATAGCCATAGCAAAATGAGATGCATCAGTCGTCTTGTACTTATCTTGTAATAAAATCAATGCCTCGGCAGTTCTCTTTCTAACAGAACTGTAAGCCAATTCTAATAGACGTTCTTGCTTATCGATAACACCCTTTGTTAAGAAACGAATAAAGTTCTTCGTAACGGCATGGTTGCTATAAACCAGATTAAAAAACTCTTCCTTCGGAATGAAAATCACTTCTGACTCTTCTAGCGTTTCAGCACTTTCAATATAAGGCTTTTCTTCTAACAGCGACACATATCCGAAGAAATCACCTTCTTTCAATAAATCAGTGATCAACTCTTTACCATACTCATGCGTCTTGGTAATTTTAACCTTACCTGACTTCACATAATAAATTCCGTTAGGGTAGTGGTGCTCCTGATAAATCTTTTCTTTCTTTTTATAATGATTCACTTTTTTACCATCTAGGAATTTCTTCAAGGCTGCATCACCAGCCACATCACTGATGAAATGACTTAGTCCATCAAAGTCAGGCTGATAATCTTTCTTAAGTGCATCAGCTCTTTTCAAACGACTTTCAATAGCGTTTAATAATTCCGTCTTATCAAAAGGTTTGGTGATATAATCATCAGCACCTAAATCCATTCCTTTACGCATATCGCTGCGCTCAGCTTTTGCCGTCAAGAAAATAAATGGAACTGAATTTAAATCATTATCCTTACTCAGTAAATGTAAAACTCCATAGCCATCTAAACCTGGCATCATGATATCACAGATAATCAAATCTGGTTTTTCCTTACGAGCCATTTCAACACCCTCTTTTCCATCCGGTGCTGTACAAACTGTATAATTCGCCAGCTCTAAAATTTCAGCTGTATTTTCTCTTACATCCAGATTGTCTTCAATTAATAAAATCTTTTTCATAGCATTAATTTATTTGATTCGGAAAAGTGATCTCAATCCTTGTTCCTTCGTTTAGTTTACTTGTTAAATGTAAATGACCTTTCATAATGTCAACATAGTTGCCCACAATATGCAACCCTAATCCTGTACCTTGAATATTAAATGCATTTTTTCCTCTATAGAAACGCTCAAACAAATGCTTCAAATCTTCTTCGCTAATTCCAATTCCCTGATCTTGCACCACCATCTTTATTTCATTGGTATTTACATCTGCATCCAATGTTATAGACTTGCCTTCTGATGAAAATTTAATAGCATTACTTAAAAGATTAAAAAGAATATTCTTGATTAGCTTAGCATCAAGAAACACCAAATTATCACCACGATAATTAATAATTATTTCTTGTCCTGCTTTTGTATTCTGACGCATATCACTCGCAATTTCATTTATCAGCATATTCAAATCGAACATACTCATATCGGCATGAATCTTTCCTTCTTCTAATTTACTGATGGATAGAAAATCACTTAAGATATCATTCAGGTTATTAACTGACGATTGAATTCGTTTGATATGCTTTTGCTTTTTCTCTTCTTGCTCAGGAGTTTTATATTCTGAAATCAAAACAGCAGAAGAAAGGATAGTGGTGAGTGGTGTACGAAACTCATGCGATGCCATTGAAATAAATCGCGACTTTAAATCATTCAGGTCTTTTTCTTTTTCAAGTGCCATACTTAATTCTGATCTCGACTTCTCTAATTCCAAAATTGCTTCCTGCAAAACGCTGGTACGATCAGAAACCTTTCGTTCTAAATCTTCATTCGACTTTTGCAAGGTAAGTGCAATCTGTTCGAGTTCTAATTGTTTTTCCTTAACCGCAGCTTCAATTTTCTTTCTGATAGAAATATCAATTAAAAAGGCAATTATGTATTTTCGATCATCCTTAAAAATAGGACTCAAACTAATCTCGATAGGAAACAAGGTCCCATCTTTTCTTAAAGCATATAAATCTAAACCCAATCCCATCGGACGAGCGTGAGGCTTATCGACATACGATTTACGATGATGTTCATGATGTACTTTGATGTTCTTAGGAACCAATACATCAATCGATTCATTTAATAATTCATTCGACTCATATCCGAACATCTTACATGCTGCTGGATTCATCAATTGAATCAATCCACTTTCATTGGAAATAATAATCCCTTCAGTAGCATGATTGAATAGGGCATCGAGCAACTCGACTTTCTCAAAATTCTGCATTTGACTAAAATAAGTAAGCTCTAAAAATAAACATTTTTAATGCGCTCTTTTATTTATTGCTGTTATATCCTGCTAAATAATACAACGGACAAAATCCAGAAGCACCTGTTACAAACGGGATTAATCCCGAAATTGCCCAAAATGAATTATGATAGATAAAAAAAGACGCGACAGCTACTCCAGCAACTAAGCGAATAACTCGTTCATTAAAATTTTCATTGGTTACCATAGTGATATTTATTTGTTGAATCCAAAAGTAGATGCTCCATCCAACCAAATAAATTACGCTAATCAGTACACGTTATGATAAATATCACTTAAATCTGATAAGAAGCCCCATCTTCAGGAATTTCAATATTCGAAAAGCCTAATTCTTCCAATCGCTCTTTGAAAGCTGTTGCCGCTTCTAATTCTCCATGGATAAGGAAAACATTTTGCGTCAACTTCGGATTCTGACAGGTAATAAATTGAATTAACTCATCGGCATCCGCATGTGCAGAATAAGAATCAATCACTTCAATCTTAGCGTTCACATTATACAAATCACCAAAAATCTTCACTTGCGTATCTCCATTTTTCAAACGACCTCCCATACTGTTGGGCGTAACATACCCAACAATTAAAATGGTGTTTTTTGCATCTTCAATATTATTCTTGATATGATGTTTTACGCGACCAGCTTCCATCATTCCAGAGGCTGAAATGATAATACAAGGATCATCACTTTCATTTAACATCTTAGAATCTTCCACATCACGTATATAGCTTACATCATCATATCCGAAAGGATTGTCATCCTTTACCATATACTCTAAAATATCTCCGTTAAACGACTCTGTATGCTTCTTCATTATTTCAGTCGCGTTAATCGACAATGGAGAATCAACAAACACAGGAACGTGAGGCATTTTACCTTCTGTATGTGCACGGTCTAACGCATAAATAATTTCTTGCGTTCGGCCTAAACTAAACGCTGGGATAATCACTTTTCCTTTACGATTTACGCAGGTATCAATCACAATATCTAGCAAGCGATTTTCAGCATCGTTCGTATGTTCGTGCAAACGATTACCATAGGTTGTTTCCATTAAGATTATATCCGCCTGTGGAAAATCTTCTGGAGCTCTTAATATTTTATCATTATATCTTCCAACGTCACCACTAAAAAACACTTTTCTGATTTTATTTCCTTCGTTCACCAATACATTCACACATGCGCTTCCTAAGATATGTCCCGCCTCCGAAAAATGAAACGAAAGTTCATTATCAATTTTAGTGAGTTCATGCAATCGAACGGGAACAAATTGTTTTAATGCTTGATTAACATCATCAATCGTATAAATAGGCTTTAATAATTCCTGATGTTTTCTTGCTCTGCGCTTATTCAAATACTGCACATCGTATTCTTGAATATGAGCACTATCCGCCAACATAATACGACATAAGTCGATGGTAGCCGGCGTTGCGAATATCGGTCCCGTATAGCCGCTCTTAACAAGCTGAGGAATATTGCCTGCATGATCGGCATGCGCATGCGAAAGGATTAGATAATCGATAGTAGTGGGATCAAATCCGAAATGACGATTAAGCGACTCCGTTTCAGAGCCACGGCCTTGAAACAATCCACAATCGAGTAATAAGTTCTTTCCACCTTCGGTAGTAATTAAATGTTTACTGCCTGTAACAGTTTGCGCAGCTCCGTAAAAAGTAATTTTCATTGTACTGAATTTTAAAATATTAATACTTCGGTAGCACCAATTCCATACTTTGAAAAATCGGCAGGCCGGTAATTTAATTGCAACTCTTTTAATTCTGAAATAATAGCATCCTTTAACTTGCCATTTCCAACACCATGAATAAAAACAATTGTTTGCATTCGCGAAACCATGGCTTTATCCAGTTCACTTCTGAAATGATTTAACTGAATGCGGATTAGTTCGCTATTTGAATAACCGTCGGGAAATTCGATTAGCGATTCAATATGTAAATCGACAATACTATTCACACCCGACAAACCATACTTCCTTAGCAAATTACCTTCTTGCTTTTTTACTTTCGCTTCGTGAGGCTTACTCACCTGATTCGATTTCGGATTAGTCGAAGGATTATATTTATCTTTCAATAATTCTAGTGGTAGATCTTCACTGGAATTAGCAGTTTTATATATTTCATGACTACATGCAAAGCAGAATGGTGCGGTTAACTTAGGGTATTGTTGAACGAGTCCTGGATATTCAATGGTTATTTCTTTACTGCCTGATGAGAACATCTCATTATCAGAGTAAACATAGGAAACCACCAGTGAATCAAACGACATTAACTGTTCACGAGTACACTCAAATAATTCACTTTGCTGGTTAGTACTTAAAGAGAAAACAGCTATTCGCTTTAGTTTATTCTTTCGTTTTTCAAAACAAGCTCCTTGAATTTGTCCACCAAGCGCATTCACCAGGATAAACTTAACTTTTCCTGTTAGCACTGCAGATTGCTCGGGCACCGCTAAAAGCACCACGGAGGCATTTTCAATATGACTTGAAAAATCAGGAGTAGGGAAAATGGCAGTTGTTTTATCGGTAGACTTATTATCAATAGGTTTTACACCCATTGCTTTTTCCTGAGAGGACTTAACAACTACAATTTCTTTGGAGAGGACATCGAGGGTAAAGCCATCTTCAATTTCCACAACAACAATATTATTGGACTTAAAGCCTAAAACAATTCCGTTTTGTTTTTCATTAATAAATGTGACTGAATCGCCTATGTTAAATACTGCTGACATATAACTGCAAAATAAAGCATTTAAAGTATGTCATTTAAGCGAATGTTCTTTTTTATCTGACAATTAAAATATGCCACGTATTCACTATTTTCGTGACTCCCATGGCAAGAGAGAAAGATTATAGTAAAATTGATAAAATCTTTGAAGCGACCCTTCGATTAGTTTATGAAAAAGGCTTTGCCGGCATCAAACTAACGGACGTTGCTCGCCTTTCAGGAATTGCTATTGGCACTATCTACTTGTACTTTAAGGATAAAGATGATTTGGTTAGTCAGCTATACCAATACATCCAACGAAAAAAGAAGCAAGAGGTAAATATTGAAATTGATTTAAACAGACCTGCAATTGAATTGATAAAAGAATTGTGGATGGCTTATTATCAGGCGGTATTTGATGATTTGAAAGCAGCCGATTTTTTTTATCAGTATCAGCAGAGCAATGCAGTTGTGAAAATCATCAATGAACATGATTTGTTTGTTTTCACTAATTTAAGGCGAGTTTTATCAAAAGGAGTGATGGAAGGGAAGATTAAAAATATGGATGCGGATATACTTTATACCATTTTAATTGGACCTGTTCACGAATTGGCAAAACATGCATTAAGAAATAATTTCAAAGCAACATCCGAAGAAAAAGAAGAGCTATTTAATTGTCTTATCAATAGCATCAAAATATAAGACCTATCAACCAAAACAACACAACCAAAATAATCCAATGAAAAAATCATTTTTAACTTTTATCGTAGTAATTACCTCGATAACATTCAGCAAGGCAGATGTCTCTGACTGGTTTAAGCCTGTGAAGCAGGAGTCAATCAAAAATGAAAAATTAGCTCGTAGAAATTCAACTCCTTCTTCAGCTTATTTTTATGAAATTGATTTACAGAAATTAAAGAATGAATTAGCAACTGCTCCGCTAAGAGGAACAATTAATGCAGCTCCAGTGGTAATTAATTTCCCAAATGCCTACGGAAAAATTGAGCAATTCAAAGTGTATGAGTCGCCAATTATGCACCGTGATTTAGCGAGCAAATACCCAATGATTAAAACCTATGCTGCGCAAGGTATCACTGATCCAACCTCAACCATGCGTTTTAGTATTACGCAATTCGGGTTACATACAATGACAATTTCAGGCTTGCATGCTTCGAACTATATCGATCCATATACGAGCAATGGAAAGTTTATCATTGTTTACGATAAGCATTCGTTGTCTTCTAGTAATCAAAATTTCGAATGTACTACTCCTGATGCTGCTGAATTACCTTCGTTAAGAAACGGTGGTACGCCAATGCAGTTTGATGCGAATGATCAAATATTCAGAACGTACCGATTAGCACAATCATGCACTGCTGAGTACGGAAATATTTTCGCTTTAACACCGGGACAAGAGGTGGCAGATATTCAAGCGCAAATGACGATCACCATGAATCGCGTGAATGGAGTTTTTGAAAGAGATTTGGCTGTTACAATGGAATTTGTTCCGGACAATGACACCTTGATTTTTTATGGAAGCACTACTGCGGATCCATGGTCAAATGAGTGGAATACAAAGACGGCTCAAACGATTGATGCAAGAATTGGAGTTAATAACTATGACATCGGACATAATTTTAATACTACAGGTGGTGGAAATGCAGGTTGTATTGCTTGCGTTTGTTTGAGCACCTCACAATCAGGCACACACAAGGGTAGAGGTATGACAGGTTCTCCAAATCCTACGGGTGATCCATTTGATATTGATTATGTAGCGCATGAAATGGGACATCAATTTGGAGGATATCATGTCATGAACACGTGTTCGAGAAGCGGAAGTGGTAATACGGAAGTAGAACCAGCAAGTGGAAGTTCAATTATGGGTTACGCCGGTATTTGTTCAAGTAATGTTCAATCTAATAGCGATGATGATTTCAACTATGTAAACGTTCGTGATATCACCGCAAATATTCAAACAGGCAATAGTACGTGTGCATTTCAATCACCAATAACGAATCAACCACCAACTGCTGATGCAGGTCCAAACTATACGATTCCTAAAGGAACAGCTTTTATATTAGAAGGAATAGCTACTGATCCAGATGGTATCGCTTCGTTAACTTATAACTGGGGACAAAATGATCCAGCGCAATCACCTGGAAATGCAGCACCACAACCAACATACAATGTAGGACCGATGTACAGAAGTATTTCTCCGCAACCATCTCCTAATCGTTATATGCCTAATTTAAGAAGTGTGGTTCTTAACAATTTAACACCTACATGGGAAGTTACGCCATCAGTTGCAAGAACAATGAACTTTTCTTTTATCGTTAGAGATAATGATATTCAGGGAGGACAAACAGCATCTGATTTAATGACAGTAATAGTTGATAATGCTGGTCCATTTGTAGTGACTTCGCAAAACACAACAGTTACCTGGAATGCAGGCACAAGTGAAACAATTACATGGAATGTTGCCAATACAAACAACGCAACTGTCAATTGTCAGAATGTAAATATTTATTTATCGCTTGATAGTGGTTACACCTATCCTTATACGTTAGCAACAGGAGTTCCGAATAATGGATCAGCTGTTGTAACCGTTCCCGCAGGTGCAACAACAACAACAGGTAGAATTATGGTTCGTGGTGCTGGTAATATTTTCTATGCATTAAACACTTCGTTGATTACTATTCAATCATCCGAGTTCGTAATGAATTTCAGCACGGCTAATCAGAATTTATGTTTACCGAATGATGCTCTTTACAATTTCAATTATCAAACATTCTTATCGTTCAGTGATACAACTACCTTCTCTGTTTCGGGTTTACCAAGTGGAGCTACAGCGACGTTTAACCCTGCAACGGCAGTTAACGATGGCACTCCTGTTTTGTTAACTATTTCAGGATTGACGAATTCGATGGTGGGTAATTATAACTTGACGATTACAGGAACATCTGCCTCTGTGACTAAATCAACTAATGTTGCTTTAAATATTCTAGAAAGCAATTTAAATGCTGTGACATTAACATCTCCAAGCAACAGCGCTACAGGAATTGCAACAGCTGCTCAATTAAGCTGGACAACAATCACAAGTCCTGGAGTAACTTATGCTGTTGAAATTTCAACCGACAGTTTGTTCTCCAATATTGTAGCAAGTGCATCTAATATTAATTCTGGAAATTATTCAGCAACAGGATTGTTACCTAGCAGCACTTACTACTGGCATGTAACAGCAACAAATGATTGTGGAAGCTCGCCAGTATCTGGATTTTATAGTTTCTCTACTAATGCATGCGCAAATAATATCAGCTTAAATGTTCCTGTATCCATTTCTGGTAATGGTTCTCCGAGCTATACTTCTACACTAACTGTTAATTTATTAGGAACTATCAATGATATCAATGTAATTGGATTAATAGGAACACATTCATGGATTAACGATATGACATTTAATATAACTGGCCCTAACGGAGCTGTATGTACGTTATTTGATCAAATATGTAGTGATGAAGATGACTTTGATGTAAACTTTGATGACCAGGCAACACCAGGAGCATTACCTTGTCCTCCTGTTGGTGGCGGCACATTCCAACCTAGCACACCTCTTTCGATATTCAACGGAATTGCAGCAAGCGGTACATGGACATTAAACATAATTGATAATGCAAATCAAGATGGTGGTTCAGTTGATAATTGGGGATTAGAAATTTGCACCAATACTAGTGTAGGAGTAGCGACCTTCACAACAAGCAATGGATTTGTCGTATTCCCAAACCCGTCTACAGCTATTTTCCATATCCGTAAGAATACCTTATCAAATGAAAAATGTAATTTGCGTTTAACAAATACACTTGGACAAATGATAGTTGCGAATGAAATAATGACCAATCAGAATTACGATATGGATTTAAGCAACCTAGAAAGCGGAATCTATTTTATAACGGTTACCACTAACGAAAAGTCGGAAACCCAAAAGATTTATCTGGCAAAGTAAATTGCCACAAACTAAAAAAGGTGATTCTTTCGAATCACCTTTTTTTTGAAATATATTTTTTTTACTTTTTGAAATTATCAGCTACAACAGTATCCTTACTTCCTTTAGTGTACTTGTAAAATCCTTGCCCTGATTTAACACCTAAATTACCACTCACAACCATATTCACTAATAGGGGACATGGAGCGTATTTAGGATTTCCAAATCCATCGTGCAATACACGCATGATACTTAAACAAGTATCTAATCCGATAAAGTCGGCTAATTGCAATGGTCCCATTGGATGAGCCATACCTAACTTCATTACCGTATCAATTTCTTCTACACCAGCTACACCTTCAAAAAGCGTATTGATAGCTTCGTTAATCATCGGCATTAAAATTCTGTTGGCCACAAAGCCTGGATAATCATTTACCTCTACAGGTACTTTTCCTAATTTCTGAGCAGTTTCAAAAATCAATTTCGTTACTTCATCCGACGTATTATAACCTCTGATAACCTCAACCAATTTCATTACTGGAACAGGATTCATAAAGTGCATTCCGATTACTTTATCACCACGATTTGTAACTGAAGCAATTCTTGTGATGGAGATCGAAGAAGTATTAGAAGCAAGAATACAATCAGGTTTTGTATTCGCATCAAGCTCTTTAAAAATGAATAATTTCAAATCGATATTTTCAGTTGCTGCTTCCACTACTAAATCAGCATTGGAAACGCCCGCCTTCATATCAGTTGTAGTTTCAATATTACCAAGTGTAAGTGACTTTACATCTTCTGAGATTAAGCCTTTCGATAACTGACGATCTAAATTGTTAGAGATAGTTTGAACTGCTCTCGCTAAAGCTTCTTCTTTGATATCAATCAAAGTAACTTTAAAACCATTTTGAGCAAATACGTGAGCAATACCATTGCCCATCTGCCCAGAACCAATAACTGAAATATTTTTCATATGCTATAATTATAACTGCAAAACTATAAAATTGAATAAAGCAAAAGGAGTTAAATTAACTCCTCCATACTAAACGCTTCGGTTTTAGCTACAAATAATGGTTTAACCTTCTCCCAGGTCGATTTAAAAACATCTGAATCGCGATAGACATTTAGATGATCTTCGCTTTCCCATTTACTGAATGTAATAACAACACCTT
This sequence comes from Bacteroidota bacterium, assembly GCA_046303115.1. Taxonomy (GTDB): domain Bacteria; phylum Bacteroidota; class Bacteroidia; order AKYH767-A; family OLB10; genus CAINEC01. The sequence continues at coordinate 56,027 of JBKCGZ010000190.1, forward strand.
CCTGGTTTATATCTTTATAAAGTGATAAATCACAACACCCAGGAAAATTTCTGATTTTAGAAAATGATTCCTTAAAATAATTTTGAAAGATAGAGACATTTTCAGGAGCTACTTTCATTCTCACAATTCGAACAATCATTTTATATCAATACGAATAGGGTCATTCATTTTAATTCCTAAAAGCTTATTCGCCATACCTTGATTTTGTGCAATTTCAAGCAATCCTGCATCATTGAATAAGGCCACCATATTTCCTGTATCAACATCGGTGTAATTAGAGAGTATTTTAGTAGTAGAAAACTTACGAATATTAATTTCAAATTTTCTATCCTTCACCTGATTGTAAAATAAGTCGCGTTGAATATTAGAAACTGCATTGCCAAAGCTATCAATGTAAATAATAGTACCACGGATAACATCTTCTTCCAATACTGGTTCAAAACCTTTACGCACTACATATTCATCTGGCCTACTACCTAACTCAAATACATTTTGTCCTGATAATAAGTGAGTAGCCACAAACGTAAGCACCTCTAAATCGTATCCTGGTTTCTGATCAATATCTAACTTAACAGCAACCATATTTGAAGGAGGCTGATCGCCAAATACCAATGAAAATAAGCCATCATTCATTCCCACAAATCCAAACCCATCTCTCTTAATTGCCAACAGATCAGTTTTAACAGGACCTGCATTTTGAACAGCTACGATATGAACAGTCCCTTCGGGATAGCGCTTATAAACATTGCTAAAAAGATAGGCTGCCTGTTGAATGGAGAAGTGAGGAATATCATGCGAAATGTCTACAACCAGCACATCTGGAAAAACACTATAAAGTAATCCTTTTAAAGCACCAACATGATGATCATTCGTTCCCCAATCGGTGGTAAGCGTTATTATCTTCATTGTTGTCAAATATAAATTATTTTACAGTTTAAATTGAATCTATTATTTCCTTTATTCAACAATTTTTTCCACCTTCGTTGAATGCGTAGGACAAACGAAAAATCATTAGGAAAAATTCTTGAGGAAGTCATTAAGGATAATAACCTTGGTGATGGAATTACGCAGGCAAAAATAAACGAGATATGGGTTGAGCTTATGAGCAGACCTATAATTTCCAGAACCACAAGACTTCGTTTTTCTAATAAGACACTTACTATTTACCTCACCTCATCGGTAATCAGAAACGAACTCGACTATCAAAAAGATGAATTGAAAAAACAATTCAACGATAAGTTAGGAGAGATGGTAATTGAAAGAATTGAGTTCAAATAAAAAGAGCCTTTACAATGTAAAAGCCCTCTCTAATAATCTAGTTTTTATTAAAACTTCTCTTGCGTAGAGAAATAAAAGTTTCCTTCGATTTCTGCATTCTCGTCACTGTCAGAACCGTGAACTGCATTTGCATCAATTGACTTTGCATATAAGTTACGGATTGTTCCTGGCTCTGCTTTGGCAGGATCAGTTGCTCCGATAATCTTACGGAAGTCCTCCACCGCATTTTCCTTCTCAAGAATAGCAGCTACGATTGGTCCTGAAGACATATAGCTAACTAAATCCTTGTAAAAAGGACGCTCCTTATGTACTTCATAAAACTTACCAGCTGATTCAGCAGATAGTTTAGTGTATTTCATGGCAACGATTTTAAAACCTGCCTTTGTAATGTGATCCAAGATAGCTCCGATATGTCCGTTTTCAACAGCATCAGGCTTAAGCATGGTAAATGTGCGATTAGTTCTCATCTTATTTTATTGTCTTTTATTGGGCTGCAAAGGTAATTGGATTAAATTTGACACACAATATGAAACCCCATTTTGATCAAAATAAAATAGAATCTGTTAAATCGCTGATTCTTAGCAGTAAGTGTATTGTAATTACAACGCATTACAAGCCAGATGGCGATGCATTGGGTTCTTCATTAGGATTATGGGCGTATTTAAAGTCGCTGAACCTTCATGCAGATGTGGTTTTACCTAGCGAATTTCCCAATTTTCTAAAATGGATGCACGGCAGTGCAGAAACAACAGACTTTTCGAAATCGCCAGAGCAAGCAGCCAATTTAATTGATAAGGCAGATCTTCTTTTTTGTTTGGACTTTAATGATCCTACACGAACAGAAGAAATGAGTGATTTACTTGTTAATTCATCTGCTAAAAAAATAATGATTGATCATCATTTAGCACCTAAAGACTTTTGCGATTACACTTTTTCATTTCCTGAAATAGGATCGACCTGTGAGTTAATTGTACATTTTATTGAAGCCTTAGAAGGACTTTCTCAAATCACGATGGATAGTGCAGCCTGCCTTTATGCGGGAATCATGACTGACACGGGAAGCTTTCGATTTAGCAGCGTTACTGCGGAGACACATCGCGTAGTGGGAATTTTATTGAACACAGGTATGCGTAATGACTTCGTGCATGAAGCTGTTTATGATACTTCTTCGGAAGACCGTTTGCGATTTTTAGGACATGTATTACTCAATAATATGTTTGTTTTGAACCAACATAAGGCCGTCTATTTTCAATGTACCAAAGAGGATATGAAGCAATTTAATCATCAATCGGGCGACCTTGAAGGCATAGTGAATTACGGATTAAGCATTGATGGAATTAAAATGGCCGTGCTCTTTAGCGAGCGAGATGGAATAATTAAAATTTCTTTCCGTTCTAAAGGGGATTACTCTGTGAAAGATTTAGCCGAAAAACATTTTGAAGGTGGTGGACATAAGAATGCGGCAGGAGGTAAATCCAATCTTTCTTTAGAAGATACTGTTCAGAAGTTTAAGAATATACTTAAGGAAAATCACCATGCGTAAATTATCATCTTCATTACTTCGATTGCTTGCGATTTGCATTCCGTTGATATACGCATGTGGAGGCACAGAAGGAACAGGCGGAAGTGATAATGAAGTCATCTATAGCGGTAACGAGCAAATTAATCCGAAGGATAAAGAATCACTGATTGATAGAAATAAAAAAATGATTTTGCTAGAGCAAGAAAAAATCGATTCTTTCATAGCTCAGAGGAATTATAAAATGGAGAAAACTAAAACTGGAATCCATTACATCATCGACGAAACAGGAAAAGGAGAAAAGCCAAAAAATCTGGCAGAGGTTGAATTAAAATATACCATTCACTTATTAAACGGCGACTATTGCTATTCGAGTGATAGCTCTGGAGTAATGCAGATCAAAATAGGGCAGAGTAACGAACCAACAGGATTACAAGAAGCACTTCAACAAATTCCCTGTGGCTCTAAAGCAACGATTATAATTCCTTCCTATTTAGCTTATGGAATCAGCGGAGATGGAAATAAAATCGGAAGCCAGGCAAGCTTAGTATATAATATCGAATTATTAAAAGTAAAAAATTAATACCCATGATTCACAGCAGTAAGTCAATTGCATTTTTAATATTAACAGTAATCATCAGCATTACACTCCTTACTTCGTGTCATAAAAACGGATTCGAGAAAACAGAAAGTGGTTTAGAATATAAAATCATCGAATCAAAAAACGGTCGTAAGCCTAAACTAACAGATGTCTTACGAATGAATATCAAATTCACGAGCCAGTCAGACTCTACCTTTTCCGATAATAAACTTTTCATCACCGAATTATTCCAACCCTCATTCGTAGGTGGACTAGAAGAAGGATTCGCTTTAATGACGGAGGGAGATTCTGCAAGCTTTTTAATCCCATCGGACTCTGTATTTAAATACATTTTCAAACAACCAATGCCTGAGTTTATTAAGACAGGTGAGAAAATCAGAATCGATGTTCGTTTGTTGGAAGTAAAAACAAAAGAAGAATTTGAAAAGTTAGCTAACGCTGAAATCAACGAGTACATACAGCAAGATAAATTAGAGACTGAAAACTTTATGGCTCAGAATAGTTTATCTGGAACACAAATTTCTCCAGGTTGTCAGTTTATCATTTTAAAAGAAGGCAATGGTAATTTCCCTGCTGCCGGCGATACCGTGAGAATTCGATTTACTGCTAAAATTATTACAGGAGAGATTTTCGAATCATCGAAACAAATAGGCAAGGACTTTCAATATGTCATGGGTGCGCCTGAGGTTCCTACCATTTGGGATATATCAACTGCTAATTTAAAAGTAGGTGGTCTTTACCGAATCATATTCGATACTAAAAACAGAAAAGGACTTCCAGGAACTAATAAATTAAAAGGACCAGGTCCGGTAATTTATGATGTTGAACTGGTATCTATAAATGGAAAAGCCTCCATATAAACAGAGGCTTTTCTTATTGACTTTTTAAGTTGATGTTACGATATTGAAGTAACAATCTTATCCAGATTATATTTTCCTGCCTGTAAATTCTTCTTAATGTCTTTGAAGGCATTGATTGTATAAGTTACATCTTCTAACGTATGAACCGCTGTTGGAATCAAACGTAACATGATTACTCCTTTAGGAACAACAGGATAAACTACCATTGAACAGAAGATATCATAGTTCTCACGTAAATCAAGAATCAAGTTAGTAGCTTCCGGAATAGTACCATTTAAATATACTGGAGTAACTGGAGAATCAGTATTTCCTAATTCAAAACCTTCCGCTTTTAATCCTGATTGAAGAGCATTTGTAATCTCCCACAATTTGTTTTTAAGTTCAGGTTGCGTTCTTAATAATTCAAGACGTTTTAAAGCACCAATTACAAGTGGCATAGGTAACGACTTAGCAAAAATCTGCGAACGCATATTGTAACGTAGGTATTCTACTACTTGCTCTTCGCTGCTAATGAAAGCTCCAATTAAAGCCATCGATTTAGCAAACGTTCCAAAATAAATATCAACTCCGTCTTGCACATCTTGATGTTCTGCAGTACCAGCACCTGTTTTTCCCATCGTACCGAATCCATGAGCATCATCAACGAATAAACGGAAATTGAACTTCTTCTTTAATTCAACGATTTCTTTTAATTTACCTTGATCTCCCGACATTCCGAAAACACCTTCCGTAATTACCAGGATAGCACCGTTGGTATTTTCAACCAATTTCGTTGCTCTCTCTAATTGCTTTTGAAGGTTAGCGATATCGTTATGTGGATAAACAAAACGTTTACCCATATGAAGACGTAATCCATCGATGATACAAGCGTGAGCTTCAGAATCGTAAACAATCACATCATGACGATCTACAAGCGCATCAATCGCACTCACCATTCCTTGATATCCGAAGTTTAATAAGATAGTATCTTCTTTACTCATGAAGCTAGATAATTCTGCTTCCAGCTTTTCGTGTGGATTTGAATTACCAGACATCATACGAGCACCCATCGGTAAGGCAAAGCCATACATTTTAGCACCTTCTTCATCTGCTTTTCTTACTTCTGGATGGTTGGCTAAACCAAGGTAGTTGTTTAAGCTCCACACTAATCTTTCCTTCCCACGGAAAATCATCTTGTTCGAAATATCTCCCTCTAACTTTGGAAATGTAAAATAACCATGAGCATCCTTTGCATGCATCCCTAATGGTCCGCGGTTTTGCTTTAGCTTTTCAAATAAATCAATCATTCTATTTTTTTTAAGTTTTAATTCGATTAAAATTCGCTTCAAAAGTGAGCACAAAATTAACTTTTAATTGCTTATCAATTACAATATTTTTAACAAGTTCTTGTTTAATGAGGGATTTTTGATGCTCTAATTAGTTAAATTTGCACATATTTTAGATAAAATGAAGAAAGGAATAGCCTTCCTTGTAATGGTTTTGGTGATGTCATCATGCAGTAAGTTTCAGAAGCTTACCAAGAATCCAGATATGGATGCCAAGTATAATGGAGCAGTGAAATACTACGAGAAGAAGGATTATTACCATGCTTTACAACTTTTTGAAGAGCTTATTTCCGTTTACCGGGGCACTTCAAAAGCAGAAGATTCCTACTACTACTACGCTTATTGTACTTTCTATGTAGATGATTATCAGACGGCAGCTTATTATTTTAACAATTTTGTTCAGACATTCCCTAATAGCAAGCACGCGGAAGAAGCCCAGTACATGTATGCATACTGCTATTATTTAGATAGTCCTATTTCTAGTCTCGATCAGACATCAACTTTAGAGGCCATTGAAAAATTCCAGCTATTCATTAACCGATATCCTTCGGGAACAAAGGTAGGAGAGGCGAATATCCGCATCGACGAATTGCGTAAAAAACTGGAAGACAAATCATTTGATATAGCAAAGCTTTATTTCGATATGGAAGAGTACAAAGCTTCTGTTGTGGCTTTCGAAAATTTAATGACTAATTATCCGGGGACAGAATACAAGGAAGTGGCTCTTTTTACGATGTTAAAAGCCCAATTTACTTATGCAGGTAAGAGCATCGAATCAAAAAAAGAGGAGCGATTTAAAAATACTTTAGATATCTATTACAAATTAGTAGATAATTTCCCACAAAGTAGGTATCTTCGCGACGCAGAAAAAATATTCGAAGCCACTAAGGCTGAATTGAAAAAGTTGGATGCACCAGTAAAAAATTCATAAAAACGAAAATTATTCATAAACATGGCAAACTATAAATCTTCTACCAACACAACTGTTACTCGCGACCTGTTGAACTTTGAAGAAAAGACAGGAAACATCTACGAATCAATTGTAGTTTTATCTCGTCGTTCAAACCACATCGCAGCAGAAATGAAAGAAGAATTAACAGATAAATTATCTGAATTCGCTTCTGCAACAGACAACTTAGAAGAGATTTTCGA
>JBKCGZ010000191.1:0-10818 GCA_046303115.1 Bacteroidota bacterium
GGATGAATTACCATTGATTGCGTATTAATCAATCCTGTTTTTAATTGTATCGAATATTCTTGAAATGTAAAAGGTATCGCTGTCCAGTTGTTTTGAGAATAGACATTAGTGATACTATATAAATAGGCAATTAGCCATAAATATCGCTTCATACTTTGCAAATAATTCTTGCAAGGATAGAGTCAGTATAAAGCGAAACAAAACGCTTACATCAAAAGCAACTTTTTAAATGATATGATACTCGTTGGAAATAATTGATAAATGATATTTTACATCTTATCCGATTAAGAAAAAATAAACGGATGTAAATGTTTATTTCATCGTTTATGATTCATATAAACGAGATAGTGATCGCGAATAAAGAGTGCAAGTTCATAATCGCTCATGACTTGCATCTGCTGGTCATTTAAATTTAGATAATCAATAAAGTCATTGTATTCACTATCGTGTAATTTAATAAGCTCGGTTAAATTATACAGATAAAGTAAATCTTTCAAAACGGCTCTTCGATTATCATTATTAATCATTTGGGCGAGCGCACGCTTGCTTTGTTCTCTTTTACTAAAGGATTGGTAAAGTGCTGTTATCGGACTTTCCCAAGCATCTACATCGGTTAGTTTATGATCTCTTTTGTTATAACCAAGTTTTTTGATGTCTTCACTAATTTGGCGTAACTCTCGCTGACGCCTAACCGTAATTTCTGAAAGGTCGTAAGAAAGCCTGTTTAATCCGATACTTATATGTAGTTCGCTTACGGTAGCTGAGTCTTTTAAGCAGACTTTTTTTCTCGCATAACCAAGGGCTGAAATAATTAATGTATCATTTTTATTTATCTGAATCTGAAAACTGTTGTCGTTGCCCCCGAAAATACCAATTTGAGATTGTTGGTTGACAATCATGACCTGCTGTAATTGCAAATTAGGAAATTCTGCATCATACACTTTCCCATAAACAAAAACGCTTTGACATTTGCCGTTAAAATTCAACAAAGCGAGTAATAATAAAGTTAATACAGACTTGAAATTCATATTATGCTAAAGTAAATGATTCATAAATACTATCTGTAAAAGGAAAGTTAAATATCCGTGGAAGCCCAACGTAACTTTTTTTAGTTAAATTCGTTTACTATAACACTTGAAGGGGGCTTCTGATTTTTTTTACGGTCACGACTGATTTTCGTCATGCACGAGGCAAAGGGTTGGGAAGTACTTTTACAAGAAGATACAAGAATGATTTTTTAATTTTTAAACTATATAACTATGCTTGAATTCTTCTCCGCGAGTGCTCGCGTAATCAACACTAAGAGAGGTGTAATGGAATGCCTAGAGGCAGCAATGGAAAACAATTACAAGGATGCCGATTTATTAATCTGGCATGCTTCCATTGGACATGATTTTAATGATATTCTTTCTCAGTCGAAAGAGATGGCACCTAATGCCCGAATTGTTGCAGCTTCATGCTGTGGAATTGTCGGTCGCGAAGGTGTTAGTGAGTCGATGAAAGACATGGCTCTGATGGCTGTAAAAGGGAAAGAATTTGCTATGGCCAACGTCGATGGTATCTACGGACATAACTCTTATGAGAAATGTTTAGAGATGGCTAAGCAAATGAAAGCGGATAAGCCTGCTATCAATATGATTTATTTTTTAGGGTCAGGTATTGATATTGACAACGATGAATGTATTCGAGCATTTGAAGAAATATTCGGAGAAGGTGTAACAATATTTGGCGCTACTTCGTCCGATAACATGAAGGGTTTTATCAGTTATCAAGGAGTAGATGATAAAGTGTATGAGCACGGTGCCTACGCAATTGGTTTTGCTGATCCTACACTTTCAGTAGATACACAAGCTACTCACGGGTTTGTTGCTGTGGGTGAGCCGTTGGTAGTAACAAAATCGAGTGGACATATCATTGAGGAATTAAATGGAAAACCAGCTTGGGAGGAGTATTTAACCCGACTGGGTTTACCAATGGATGCAACATGTGGCGATTCAATTCCTATTGGAGCTTTAGCTGAACAATTATCAGATGAATTAGCAGCAGAATATGGGAACAAGCATATTTTGCGAGTAGTTACCAAGCACGATGGTAGTAAAATGCATTATGCTACTACTTGTCCTGTAGGTACACAATTATGGCTTACAGTTCGTGATGAAGATTTGATTTTTAGTGAAATGAATAAAATGGCTGCTGCTATGCAAGAGCGCGGCAAAGGTAAAACTCCAGTTGCAGTATTTCATGCGGATTGTTTAGCACGTGGTAGATTTTTATTCAATAGAATTATTAAAGAAGAATTAGTAAGTAGTATGCAAACACCGTTTTATACAAATGGCGTATGTCCACCATGGTTAGGAATGTATGGGTTCGGTGAATTTGCCCGATTAGGTGGAAAGAATACATATCATAACTATACTTCGGCACTTTATGTGATTTACAGATAAAAAGTTTAATTTTTATCATTTTTAATGGAAAATCTTAACGATCCGGAAAAGCTATTGCAGGATTATCGCGAGTTACAATTAAGAGTAACTCGCTTTTCCTTTGTTGAGCAGCAGCTCATCAATACACGCGACCGTTTAGATCATGAATTAGAGCTATATAAACGATTAAATAAATTTAGTTCATTAGCACTTCGCGAAAATACAGAGGAAGATTATTATCGTCTTATTGTAGAAAGTGTAGTAGATGTATTTGAGGTGGAAGCTTCAACAATTTTTGTTGATTTTGACAAATCGTATCCTCATGAGCCCATTTTTTTAACAGAAGGATTTGATATAAATCAAGCTGAAATTGCATCGCTAAAATTGGAGATGATAGAGGCTTCTAAAATTTTAGGTTTTAACAAGAGTCACATTCTTGATGAATTTAGTTTAAGAGGTTACAATATATTAAAACGTTTTTCGGATGCATTGTTTACTGCATTTCAGGATACTGAGTTGGGTATTACAGTCTATATTGCAGGATTGATAACAATTAAAAATGCACCATTGTATCAGAAATTACAAGCACGACATGAAACGATATTTAGTGTATTTGCTCAGCAGGTGCAAGCCTTAATGTCTAATCGTTTAAAATCTGATAAAATCAAGGAGCAAATAATAAAGATTTCCGCTTCTGAAATTGAATTACGAAAATTATCACTTATTGCTACCAAAACAAAAAATAGTGTTGTTATTACAGATAATCAAGGTCGTATTGAATGGGTGAACGATTCATTTGTCGCAATATCTGGTTATACATTAGATGAAGTAAAAGGCAAAAAACCAAAAGAATTTTTACAACGTGAAGATGTTGACAAGGAAACAAAAGAGAAATTGTCTATTGCATTAGCAAAGAAGGAAAGCGTTGAAGTAACAATTTCAAATTATAGTAAAGACGGGTCAAAATATTATAATCAATTAGTAATTACACCAGTATTTGATGAGCAGGGTAATCATATTAATTTTATTTCCCTTCAAAAGGATATTACCTCAGAAATTAAATATCAAAAGGAGTTGCTACGAATTAATTCACGATTTGAATTGATTACTTCCAAATCATTAATCGGTATTTGGGAGTTTGATCCAACTAGTAATAAATTGATTTGGAATGATGTTTTAATTGAGCAATATGGCACCAATCGAACTGCGGTAGGCAATGATTTATTTGATTTCTGGAAGCAATCAATAATCGAATCAGATCGTAAAAGAATTGTTGATGAAGTAGATGTGTTTATGCATAGTGGCGATGAAATTATGGAGCAAGAATTCAGTATTATTCGTCAAAATGATCAATCGGTTCGATCTTTAAAATGCTTGGTAATATCTGAAAGAAATAGTCAGGGGAAATTACTTCGATTGATCGGAACTTCAGTAGATGTTACAGAAAGTAAAGAAGCTGAACGCAAGTTACGTGCGAGTGAAGAAAAATACCGTGGTATTATTGATAATATGAACCTAGGATTGGTGGAGGTAGATATAAATGGGGAAGTACTATTCACTAATAAGAAATTCCACAATTTAACGCTATTAAACGACCCAAGTTCGTTAGTTACAACTGAGAATGTAATTGAAGAGTTAAATAGCAAAGTAAAAAATGGAATAATTAAGTCTTATAAGCGAATAGAGGAATCTGTTTTCGAAATAGATTTTTTAAAGAGTCCTGGAGAATTAATAAGCTTATTGGTTAGTAATGCTCCGGTGTTTAATCAGGATGGAAGAATTACTGGCTATATTAGTATTTACCTTGATATTACGGCTGTTAAAAATCTGCAAGTAAATTTAGAAATTGCACTTAAAGAAAGAGATGCATCTTTAGACCATGTCAATTCCTTGAAGATGTTTTATGAGAATATCATCAATCAAACTCCGTCTGAAGTAGCTGTTATAAATCCTGATATGAGTGTTGCTCTGCTAAATAATCGCTTCATCGAAAATGAAGATTATTTTATGAATGCAGAATCAAAAACACTCTATGATTTAATGAAAGAGTTTCCTAGTGAGCGTGACAGAATTACTTCGTTGATTAATTATATAAAAGATGCAATTAAGTTAAATCATCTTGTTCAAATGGAAGATGAACGATTAGATGAATATAATGAAACGCAATATATTTTACGAAGTATTCTTCCACACTCAGATATAAATGGCGAATTAGAATATGTTGTTATTTCAGGCATTGATATTACAGATTTAAAGAAGATTCAACAAGACGTATTACATAAAAATGAAGAGCTGAAAAAGATAAATTCTGAGTTGGATAATTTCGTATATAGTGTTTCGCATGATTTACGATCGCCACTTTTATCCATAAAAGGGATATTGTCATTAATTATCAATTCGCAAGAAGTCAATGACAAGATAGTTGATTATCTGAAAATGGCTGAATCAACAGCGGTACGACTAGATGGAAGTATTCAAGAAATTTTAGAATATTCTCGTAATGCCAGAATGGATTTAAAGCCTGAAGAGGTGAACATAACCGAAATGGTGAATGCGATTTATGAAGATTTAAAGTTTTCTGCGGAGTCTACCATGCAATTTATATCTGAAATTCAAGAGCCTTCCGTAATTATTTCCGATAAGGCTCGTTTAAATGCTTTATTAAAAAATATTATCGGCAATTCTGTAAAATACAGAAGAACAAATATTGATCATTCATTTGTTAAATTTGAAATGAAACATCAAAGAAATAATGTTGTGATGGAAATATCAGATAATGGTATGGGAATCGCCGAAAAGAGTATTTCAAAAATATTTGATATGTTTTATAGAGGGACTAGTTCAAGTATGGGAACTGGACTCGGGCTTTATATTACTAAAGAAATTTTAAATAAATTAGGCGGCCGTGTTTCTGTTGAATCTAAATTAAATGAAGGAACAAAAATGACAATTACACTACCAATATTAAATAAAGAACAATGAGAAGATATTTATTAGTAGACGATGATACAATTTTTAACTTCTTACATACAGAAGTTATTAAGACGGTTGATGATTCAGCACAAATAGACTTGTTTAATTCAAGTATGGAGGGATTGGAGTTTTTAAAGGATGCACTAGAAGATAAACATCCAATGCCCAATTTTTTATTCTTAGATATTCGAATGCCCGAAATGGATGGATTTGAATATTTAGATGAATTGATGAAATTTCCAATTGAAAAATTTAAAGATCTTCGAATCTATGTTTTAAGTTCATCTTTAGCTGAACGTGATAAGGAGAAATCATTATCATATCCTATAGTTACCGGATTCATTGAGAAGACTTTAACAATTGAAAAGTTAAAAGGAATTATCGAAACATATCCGATGTAAATGGCTTTATAATTTAATTTACTATTGTGATATTGGTCACATTAATTATGAATGTTTACATATAATTTTAGCTCCACAAATTAATTAGAATATGCTAAAATTTATTTTTAATGTAGCTTGTATTGGATTGTTATCAATTACCAGTAGCTTATCTCAATCATTACCTTTTCAAATATCGATTGAACCATTATCAATACCAAATGTTGGTGGATTACAATCTTTTGCCTTCGGTCAACACGATGGTAAATGGTTGATTGTTGGAGGTCGCTTGGATGGATTGCATCGACGACAACCGTTTGCTTCTTTTGATATTGCTGGTAACAATAATCGGTTAATTGTAATCGACCCTTTGAATCAAAATCAATGGTCTGCTTTAATTGACACACTCCCTGTATCAATTAAAGAGCAGCTTTCTTCAACAAACATGGAGTTTCATCAAGAGGGTGATTTTCTTTATTTAGTGGGTGGTTATGGTTATAATGTTACTACTGCAAGTCGTAAAACCTTCGATCAATTTACTGCTATTGATGTTCCTCAAGTAATTAGTGCTGTTATAAATAATACACCCATTTCGCCATCTATACGTCAAATTTCTGATCCTAAATTTGCAGTGACTGGTGGTCATTTAAAAAAGATCAATCAATCGTACTATTTAATTGGAGGCAATAAATTCGATGGCGATTATAATCCTATGGGACATGCAACTTATACACAGCAATATACCAATGCGATAAGAAAATTCGATTTGTCGGATGATGGAACTAATTTATCAGTGATTCATTATCCTGAAATAAACGATTCAATTAATTTACATAGACGTGATTATAATGCAGTGCAACAAATTTTACCCACTGGAGCGGAAGCAATATCCATTTTTTCTGGAGTGTTTCAGCCAAATATTGATTTGCCTTATTTAAATTCTATTTTAGTTGATAGTTTGAATTATTACGTAAACAATAGTTTTCAGCAGCACTACAATCATTATCATTGTGCAGTTCTTCCTGTTTTTTCAGAATCATCAAAACTAATGAGCACAGTTTTTTTTGGAGGAATAGCTCAATTTTATGATAGTCTTGGAATTATGGTACAAGATAATAATGTTCCATTTGTGAAAACAATTGCAATGATCAATCGCGACTCGCTAGGTATAATGACCGAATTAAAAATGCCTAACGAAATGCCTGGTTATTTTGGGGCTGGTTCTGAATTTATTCCCATTAATACGATATCTCATTTTGAAAACGATGTAATCAAATTTGATAGTTTAATTGCAGACACAACTTTGGTAGGTTATATTTATGGTGGCATTAATAGTACTGCCTCAAATATTTTTTTTACTAATACTGGAAATCAAAGTATAGCGAGTAGTCAAATTTATAAAGTTAACATCATTAAAGGGGTGCAAACCGAAATTAATGAAAATGTTCGGGCAGATGGTTTTTTAATGGACATCTATCCAAATCCTAATACCGGTGATTTTAAAATTAAATTCGAATTAAAGGAAGTCGAAGTTTTACAACTAAGTATTTATCATCTAGACGGAAGATTAATCAAAACAAAAGTCCTTAAGAATTTAGAAATCGGCGAAAACACAATTGATGTTAGCTTAAATGATAATGTAAAATCAAGTAGTTATTTGATTAAAATAGAATCTCCAAAATATTCTCAGCAACGTATTATTGTTGTTGAAGATTAATTTATGATATAATAATCCTTTATAACACAAACATGGTTTTTATTGTAATACCTGAAGCACTATATTATTTTTAAATTTGCCCTTGATTTTAAACTCAATGGCTTCAAAAATTATTTCGATTGATCAGTATCTTACAGAGGGTTGTGGGCGGTGTAAGTATTTTCAAACTTTACAATGCAAAGTACATCGCTGGACAGATGAATTGCAATTCCTTCGAGCCATTGTTTTAAAAGCTGGATTGACCGAGGAACTCAAATGGAGTATGCCATGCTACACGCATAATGGTAAAAATATTCTAATGGTGGCCGCCTTAAAAGATTATTGCACACTCGGGTTTTTTAAAGGAGCTTTACTTACAGATGAAAAAAAATTATTAATTAGTCCAGGGGAGAATTCAAATGCTACACGTCAATTTAGATTTACCGATAGTAAGCAAATCATTAAAATTGAGAGAATAATTCTTCAATACATTAAGGAAGCCGTAGAGATTGAAGAGTCAGGAAAAAGAATAAACGCACTTCACAGAAAAGAAGAGCCAATTATTGCAGAGTTAATTGAAGAATTTAAGTTAAATCCGAAACTAGAAGCTGCTTTTTATAAACTTACACCAGGACGCCAAAGAGGCTACCTGCTTTATTTTTCGGGTGCTAAGCAATTAGCCACAAGGATTAGCCGTATTCAAAAATATTCCGCTAAAATTTTATCAGGGAAAGGATTTCACGATTGATATCCGATTATCAATTACCATTAATTAAGCTTAACTTTGTTTCACAATTTGAGATTATGGTTAAGTCAATATATGATAAATCAACCTGCGATGAAATTATTAATCGTATTAACACTTTAACACCTGTCGCAGAACAATTGTGGGGCACAATGAATGTAGGCCAGATGCTTGCACACTGTAAAACAGGAATTGAAGTAGCGCTAGGAGAAAAAACAGTTAAGCGCATTTTTATTGGTTACATATTAGGACCATTGTTTAAGTCTAGTTTTTATAATGAAAAACCATTCTCGAAAAATATAGCTACCGCAGAGATTTTTAAAATGCAGGGAGAATTTGATTTCGATTTTGAAAAACAAGAATTGATAAAAAAGATTTTACAATTCTATGAAGGAGGACCTTCTAAATGTACCACTGAACCTCATGGTTTTTTTGGACATTTAACGTCGCAACAATGGGGTATTGGAATGTACAAGCATCTAGATCATCACTTACGTCAATTTGGAGTTTAAGAATAATTAGAAATGAAAAAAGTATTTATTACAATAACATTAATCACTTGTGCATTGGTGATTAAAGCACAACCTTTCAGAAAGGAAGGTGTTACACCTACAACCTTTTCAAAGTCGGAATTAGATTTCAATGAATGGAAGAAGCAGTCAGATATTTCAATAATTAAAGGTTGGAAATCATATCGACGTTTTGCTTCTGAATTATATCTGCATACCGACGCACATGGCGATAATATTTCCGCGAATGAATATCTAAATGCAATGATTAATGCCGCTGATTTGAAATCGCAACCCAATTATAATAAAGTAAGTGCTGGTAATTGGATTCCTGTTGGGCCATTTAGTATCCCTAATAATCTCACTGGTTACCTGGAAAACGGAATAGGTCGTATTAACTGCATCGCGTTTCATCCTTCTGATGCCAATACATACTTCGCTGGAGTCGCGCAGGGCGGTGTATGGAAAACGTCTGATAACGGACAAACATGGATGCCACTAACAGATAATCTTCCAATAACCCGCGTAAGTGATATTGAAATTAATCCGCTGAATCCTGATGAAATGTATATTTCGCTTTGCGATTTTGAATATGTTGGTATTGGATTATTTTTAAGTGGAAGAAAACGAAATACGCATTATGGTTTGGGGGTTTATAAAACGATTGATGGCGGACTTTCATGGACACCAACCGGATTAAGTTTTAATTTACAGCAAGGTGATGCATCTTTAATTCGTGAAATTGTTATAGATCCAACGAACACAAATAATCTTGTTGCTTGTGGTGTCAATGGTGTTTATACGAGCAACGATGCAGGTCAAACATGGAATAAGACATTAGACTCACTGATGTGGGATATGATCCAAGATCCAGTTTCGCCAAATATTTTATATGCTGCAAGCGGATGGGTGCGTAATGCAAATGAAGGCAATGCCGCTATTTATAAATCTCTGGATTTTGGTCAGACTTGGACAATGCTCAATACTGGCTTTCCTCCAACCGGTGTTATACAACGAACAAAGTTGTGTATCGCACCAAGCGATGTGAATTGTATTTATGCAGTAACTGTAAATGTGAGCGGTGGTATGGAAGGATTGTATAAATCAACAGATGCTGGCCAAACTTGGAACAACATGAATGTTGGATTGAATTTATTAGATTATTATGATGGAAATGGTAGTGGCGGACAAGGAACGTATGATTTAGCGTTATGCGTTAATCAAACAAATAAAGACGAAGTGTATGTTGGTGGTATCAACATTTGGGCAAGTAATGATGGTGGTCAAACATTTAATCCTGTTAGTCATTGGACATTAAGTTATGGACCTACCGTTCACGCAGATGTGCACTTTATAAAACAACAACCTTTAACAGGAAATATTTTTGTTTGTCATGATGGTGGTTTATCTCGTACTAGTAATGTAATTAGTCAAACATGGAACGACGCAAATAACGGCATTCCTTGGCCTACGCAATGGGCTAACCTTGGCAATGGAATGGGAGTAACTTCTTTTTACCGATTGTCAAGCTCTAAAAATGCAACAGGAAGAATTGCTGCCGGTTCGCAAGACAATGCTACATTTTATTTTGATGGGAATAGCTGGTCATGCATATTTGGTGGAGATGGAATGGATAATTACTTAGACCCATTGGATGATAATGTAGTTTTAGGTAGTAGTCAGTTTGGAAATTTTTATTATTCTAACGATAATGGATTTTCGAGTCTTGGATTTTATCCTAATATCAATAATGAATTAGGGGAATGGACAACTCCTGTTATTGCAGACTATACACAACCAGGAACTTTTTATGTAGGCTTTGAGAATGTTGTGAAATCAGTTGATAATGGAAACACATGGCAGGCTATTTCAAATTTTCCGACTGCAACTGGAAACGCTGTAGAACTTTCTGCATTGGCTGTGGGTGTAAGCAATCCGAATATATTAGTGGCGGCTAGGCGTGTGCGTTATGAATACAATGAGCCTGGTGCTTTGTTTGTTTCAACTAATGGAGGAACATCATGGGTTGATAGAACTGCAGGCCTTCCGGATTCACTTTACTTTACATCTGTTGAAGTGAACCGACAAAATG
>JBKCGZ010000192.1:0-4104 GCA_046303115.1 Bacteroidota bacterium
ATTGTATTCAATAAATTGTTTTTAACTTGTTTTTTCATTTACATTTAATGTTTAGTCAACCTATTTTTAAGATGATGCAGTGCTTAAGCTTGCAGGTAACGTTTGGCGTACAGGCGATGTTGCCTTGTGTTGCGCCTGCGGCAAGGCAATATTGCTTACACGCTGTTATGTGCTGCCTTTCTTTTCATTATTTCACTAGTTTAATTGTTCTATTGTCAATTCTAAGCAAATAAAAACCTTTTGTTAAGTAAGAAAAATCCTGCTGTTCAATATTTTTGCCAGTCCAAATAACTTGACCAAAATAATTAATAAGCGTGAAATTTTCATTTCCAGTCGTGTTAGTCAGATTGATTTTGTTTGAGAATGGATTAGGGAATGCCTCTATTTTAATATTTGTTTCGTTAAAATTTTCAATACCAGTAGTTAAACAGCTTGTTGTATAATTCTGAAAAAACTGCCACATTAAATATGTTGCACTAAATTGATTGCTAACAGTTACCGTTCCTGAAGAAAGTCCTCCAGGCCAAGAATGTTCCCCGTCATAGCTTACAAATTGCTCTATTATTGCGTTACAGGAGCAGTTTGAATATTTGAAATGGTCATATTGGTTTATGTTATGGAATAAGGTGTCTTTCAAAATACCGCAGGAATAATTTGTACTTATTATATTAAACATACTGTCTTGCGGTGGAAAATATGTTCCAGTTGAACCAATTGTTACGCCTCCAAAATATTTTACATTCTGGTCTTGATAAGAATGAAAACTAATTATTGGGATTGATCTTTCAGGATTCCAAGGATAATACATTAAATCACCTGCAACTGGCGCTATAGCGGCAAATCGATTTGTTAGTTGGTTAGCAAGTCGATAACACAACAATGCACCATTTGAAAAACCTGTCGCATATACACGAGTTGTATCTATTGGTCTGTTTGCAAATAAATTATTTAGTAAAGAATTTACAAATCCAACATCGTCTATATTTTGTGTTGTTGATGGGGCGCAACAACCTCCTGCGTTCCAAGTTCTATTTCCTGCAATTTTTACTCCTTCGGGATATACAACAATAAAACCTGCAGTATCTGATTTTTGAGATAAACGAGATTGATATTGAATGGATTCATAACCTAATAAACCACCACCGTGAAATGCTAAAACTAATGGGTAGTTGTTCGAAGTATTATATCCTGTTGGAAGATGAGTTAAAAAAGTTCTCCAACGACCTCCAACATAAATGCTATCGTATACATTTGTTTGAGCAAAAGACAAATTACATACTAAGAGCAACAAAATGAATTGTAGAATTATTTTTTTCATAACTTTTATTTTTTTAGACTAATTCTTCGTTCAATAGTTTAATCTGTCTTTTAGGGTTGCACATAACGTTTTGCAGCTAAAAGAAGTTGGCGGGTTTTTACCGAAATGCTTTTGCGGAGAAAATTTTTTCTTGTACCACAATTCTTTCAGCGGAGCACATTGCCGCCAATTTCTTTTAGGTGCTGTTAGCAAACGTTATTTATTATCTAATACTATCTTATGCGTTTCGATGAAATCTTTTGATTTTACCTGAAGGAAGTATATTCCATCAGGATATGGAAGATAAAATTTTACCGTAGTGGAAATTAGATTTTCTTCGTGAAGCAATGCGCCAGATTCATTTAAAATAGAGATTTTCAAATCCAGGTCATTGTTTGATTTTAAGTAAATCATTCCATTTGATGGATTTGGATAGATTGTAAAATGTTGCGAAACATTTTCATTTAATCCAAGAATATTTGAGGTATTCAAATACAATCTAGTTCCTCGAATTGGAGCAGTGAATTGTGTACCCGAATAAATAATATCGGCCATTTGATCACCGTTAACATCACCAATCGCAGCACTGGATAGATACGCACCAATTAGTGAATCTACCCCTAAGTAATTATTTGACCCAAGGTTCGAATATATTCTACATATAACACCATTAGGCCCGCCTCCAGGCATACTTCCCATTACTAACACATCCAGATCACTGTCGTTATCAAAATCTGCTAATTTAACTGCTCCGACAAAAACAGGCGCAAATGGAGTTCCTGTTAGTTCTGCAAATATTCCTGCTCCACTATTGAGATAAAGCTTAGTCATTATGCCTGAACCTGAGGTACCACAAATAAGAAAATCCTTATCACCATCCCCATCAATATCGCCAATAGCAATATCTGAATCTCTTGCACCATCGATTGCTGATGAATTATTTATACTAAATGTACCATTGCCATTATTCGTATATAAAATTGTAGTTATTTGTCCTGAGCTATTCTGACCGCAGTTAATAAGATCTAAATCTCCATCATTTTCCATGTCAATAAACCTTACAGCACCCCATTTTAGGTTGGTGAAAATTGAATTTGCTTGTGCTGTAAAGACTCCAGAGCCATTATTTAAATAAAGTTTAGTCACCGGCAACCCTGTGATATTTTGCCCAGTTACAATAATATCAATGTCACCATCACCGTCTACATCACCAACATCATTATTTCCTCCCATCATAGTTTCAAAGTTATTACCCGTAGCCAGCGCGAATACCCCTAATCCGTTGTTGAAGTAGAGATCTGAACTGTTTGATGCAGTTGGTTCGCCTGTAATAAATACATCTAAATCACCATCGTTATCAGCATCAAAAAAATTTACATCACCATCAAAAACATCTTGAAACGGATCGCTCGTCGATGGTGAAAAATTACCACTTCCGTCATTCAGAAATAAAGTAGTTAAGATAGGCCCTCCTTTACCAGTAATGAGAACATCCTTATCGCCATCATTATCAACATCAGCAAAAGCCATCGCTCCAACATCTGCGTCTTGAAATGTCTGTGTTGTGTCTTGTTGAAAATTGATGGATTGTGAAAATCCTATTGTCGATACGAATAAGCATGTTAGAATCAAGTAAGTTTTTTTCATGTTGTATTTTTTAAAGTTGTTTGTTCAATAATGTTGGCTAACGTTTTGCAGCTAAAAGAAGTTGGCGGGTTTTTACTGAGATGTCTTTGCGGAGCAGAATTTTTCTTTTTCCACAAATGTTTCTGCGGAGCACAATGCCGCCAATTTCTTTTAGATGCTGTTATGGGATGGGCTTATCAATAAATTTCAATTATCTTTTGATTATTTTAGAAGCACTCATACTAGATGATGGAAAACTTAGGAAATACATTCCACTTGGAAGTTCAATAATTGATACAGTCATGTCTTCTGAAAGAATTCTACCTCTGAGCAATTGTCTCCCAGTAACGTCGCTAATAACATACTCTTTGCCTATCATCAGTTTATCTGAGTTTATTTTTATGTACTCACCGGCAGGATTTGGATAAACATAAAATGTAGGAATATGAGTTTCGTTTATATTGAGCGTACTTAAATCTGTTACGCATCGGATGCAGATGCCATACCCGGAGAAGTAGGCGTTGCGCACAGCCCAGTCTTGGGGATAGGCCAGTTCCAGAAAGAAGCCCATGCCCGGGCCCACCTGCGTGGATAACCAGTAGCTCGCCGCCGCATCGTAGCTCAAGGAGAATTGTCCCTGAGGGTTGCGGCCGCCATTTGGGATCGCCGAGAAACCGCTGCTGTTCGTGGCGCCGGCATTGGGTGGCTGGTAGTAAGCCAACCCTGCGCTCTTCAACTGACCACCGGCCATGTTGGGCTGGTTGCCGGGCTGCTGGGCATTCGCATTGGGGTCTAGGAAGAAGATGAGGTCATAGAGGTCCGTCATAGAAGGAACGCGCCATCCGGAAGGACATGGGTTTCGTGGGTCTCGTGCCACATGGTGGTTGTAGAGCTTCCCGTAAGGGCAATCAAAGGCGTTATCGTTTCGGTAGGAGCACATGCCCGGCCCGTTAAGTGCGCTCCATGTGGCCGAATCGCTCACCTGAGGTATTGAATCACCGTTTTGGAACCGCGTCACCTTCAGGTTCTCGGCGAACCAGACCTTGTCGTCAATAACGGTAGTTTTGTATGTATTTCCGTCTATATCAGATATCTGACCATATGAAAGTGCGCTGTTGTGAACATTAGCTGCACCACAAGTGTGGTCAGAGGATTGGCAAAAAGCCGTAAAATAGTTTGAC
>JBKCGZ010000193.1:0-19656 GCA_046303115.1 Bacteroidota bacterium
ATATAATCCAACAAAATATCAGAAGAAATTTAGTGTTGAATTAAAAGGGAAATCAAAAGTTATTTCAAACATTAATTCAAGTGAAATAAAAATTGATGTAATTGATAATGGCGATGCCGTCATATCTGGCAAAACAGAAGAAATAGAAGGAATTATTAATGGATCAGGAGATATTCATGCGTATGATTTAGTTGCTGATAAATGTAAAATTGAAATTAACGGATCAGGAAATGTGCGATGCAGTCCAAAATCAAATTTAAAAGCAAATATTCATGGTAGTGGTGATATCTATTACAAAGGCACTCCTGAAATCAAATCTGAAATTACTGGCTCCGGCCAGATTAAACGAGAGTCAAAATAGTGAAACTACTTTTTCTAACCTCCCGATTTCCATATCCGCTAGAAAAAGGCGATAAACTAAGGGCCTACTATTTTATAAAGCTCCTTAGTTTAAAACATGAGATTTATTTATTTGCAGTGAACGAAAACATACCTGATGAAAAATCATTAGATGAACTTCGTCCTTATTGCAAGGCTATTGAAATTGTAAAAATCTCTAAAAAAAAATCCATATTAAATTTAGCAAAAGCAGTTTTCCAAAATAACATTCCATTTCAAACAGCTTACTTTACTTCAGATAAAGGGAAACATCAATTAAAGAATTTCATTCAACAGTATCAACCTGAAGCAGTATTTTGTCACTTATTACGAATGGGAGATTATTTTCAAGATGTGAAAATTGAAAATTCATTACTTGATTATATGGATACGTTTTCTATTGGAATGAAACGATATGCTGAGAGTTGTGGATTGATGATGCGAATTCCAGCACAGATGGAATACAAGCGTCTTCTTAAGTATGAAAATAAATTATTTAATCAGTTTAAGAATAAAATAATTATATCGAAACAAGATCAATCCTATATTCCACATTCAGATAATTTATCTATACAGATTATTCCGAATGGAGTTGATTCTGATTTTTATCGAGGAACAGCAACCAATAAAAAATATGATTTGTTATTTATTGGGAACTTATCCTACGCGCCAAACATTTATGCTATAAAATATGCAGCAGAAATGATAATGCCGTTGTTGCCTAATAATAATTTAGCGGTTGTAGGTGCAACGCCAACTGATGAAATTAAAAATTTGCAATCGAATCAGATTGATATTTTAGGTTGGGTAGATGATAGTCGTTCTGCTTTTAATGAAGCAAAAATAATGATTGCTCCTATGTTCATTAGCATTGGTTTACAAAATAAAATTTTACAAGCAATGGCAATGGAAATACCATGTGTCATTACAAGCATGGCAAACAATGCGCTTGAAGCAACTCCTGAATCAGAAGTATTAATTGCTGATTCACCAGAAGAATTTAAAAATCAAATCAATCGTTTATTGACTGACGAAAATTTATATCATTCGATTAAATCAAATGCAAGAAATTTTATTTTGAAAAATTTCAACTGGACAGAAAATATTGAGAAAATCAATATGCTATTATCGAATTAAACAGGATAAAAATCCTGATAATAATCCTGCTCCTCCTCCTATTACTACTTCCATTATTGTATGACGTTTTAAAATAACGCGTGATATAGCAACAAGCAAGCTAACAACAGCTGCATAGAATCCCAGCAAACCGAAATCAAATAAAAGCATTGCTGCAAGAAAAAAAGAAGTGGAAGCATGTAGTGAAATTTTCAAATAATTTCTAAAGTAATAAAACACTATTAACATCAATGAAAAGATCCCTAGATTTAATAATAGATTTTTAGGAACATTCAACCAGATGGCGCTTAGAACAAGTAACACCAAAATTAAAATCAGTAAAGGATATGACTTGTTACGCTGCTGCTGATTACTTAAATCGAAATTTGAAATTTTACCTCGATATAATTGGATTGAATTATAAACTACAATTGGAAGTACAGCTATTAATCCTATCAACCACATTACTAATAATGCCATTTCATAGTTGTAAAGATTCGTGATATAAAACATCGCAAAAGCCATTATAACCGCAAGAGGATGAAAAACTATTGAAATAATTCTTGCAATAACTTGAAGCATTCTTAATTCAAATTAACATTATTATTTTTAATGCTTTCTATTTCGATTTTAAAATCATAAACCACTGCATTAATAGTAGTCTCGATTTTTATCAAATCATTCTTTAATTGAGTAGAAGTTCGTTTTGACTCTCTATATTTCTCAACATCACGAATAGTTTGATAAAGCGATGTAATCCCTGCACTATCAATAGTTGGTTTTATTTTATGAGCCAATGTAGCAACGGCGTCCATATCTCCCGAAACAAAATATCCATTCATACGATTTACAGCATCAGGAATTGTTTCGATAAATATCTCTAGCATTCTTTGCATAAATTCGCTATTTGGACCAATTTCCTTCTCTAAAAAAGATAGATTATACAGTTTAGATGATTCGGCTTCAGGTTTTTTACGAGCAGGATATTTTCGTTTAACAACTTTAATTAAATCGACATTTCCTGAACAAAGTGTAACAATTTTCTTATACAACAAATCATCTTTAAAAGGCTTAACAATAACGTCGTTCATGCCAACGCTTATAAATTTCTTTTGAAACTGCTTTGAAGGATTTGCTGTTAACGCTATGATTGGAACTTTTGATTTTTTTTCATCTTTATAATTACGAATTAATTCTGTTGTAGCTAAACCATCTAGCACTGGCATTTGAATATCCATTAAAACAATTTCATAATTATTCTTTTTAAATAATGCGAAAGCCTCTTCACCATTTTCAGCAACATCTACATTAAAGCCCCAATCTTGAAGCATTGCCTGAACAATAAACTGATTCACTAAATTATCCTCCGCTAGCAATACTCTTAAAGATGTCATCATTAATCGCTCTGAAGTATCTGCCTTTTCCTGTTCTTCTCCTGTACTTAATTCAAAAGGAAGTATTACAGAAAATTCACTGCCTTTCCCAAAAACACTTTCTACTTTAATTTCCCCTCCCATTTGCTCTACAATGCTTTTTACAATGGAAAGCCCTAAACCAATCCCTTCTGATACATTTTGATTTTGTGGATTTAATTGAGTAAAGCTGTTAAAGATTTTAGAATACTGGCCTTCTTCAATCCCGATTCCGGTATCTTTTACAGAAAACTTTACCCATACTTTCTTATCATTTCGTTTTTCAATTTTATGAGAAACAATAATTTCACCTTCATCTGTAAACTTTATAGCATTACCAATTAAATTTAATAATACCTGATTTATACGATACGGATCACCAATAACCTTAACGGATGAAGTAGAATCTATAAGATGTTTTAGAATCAACCCTTTTTCCTCTGCGACTAACAATTTAATTTGAACAGCAGTATCTGCAACTTGATTAATATCAAATGTTACTTTATCGAAACTTAAAGTACCTGATTCAATTTTTGCAATATCCAATAAGTCATTAATAATTACGAGCAAATTTTCAGCTGTTGAATTAAGAACGTTGATGTATTTTTTCTGTGTTTGAGATAGCTGTGTTTTTTGTAACAAACGCGACATACCCAAAACACCATTTAGTGGTGTACGCATTTCATGACCAAGATTTGCCATGAATTTTTCTTTAACACTTACCGATTCTTCTGCTATTTGTTTTGCTTTCTTTAATTCTTCTTCAAATTTTTTCTGTTCTGTTATATCGATTAAGGATCCAAACAATCCTACTAAATTTCCACTCGAATCAAATTTTAATTGTGAATTAGTCTGAACATGCTTAACTTCTCCATCTGAACATACAATTCGATATATAATATCATGAGGTAGTTTATCAGCAATAATTCTACTCATGTTTTTATTTAATGCATCTACATCATCCGGGTGTACGTAATTTAAAAATTCTTCATATGTTGGCGAGCATTCTTCTTGTGGTCGTTTTACAATTAAAAACAATCCTGGCGACCATTGAATTTCATTCTTTAAAAAATCAAACTGATAACTTCCTGCTTTTGTTAATCGCTCTGCGTCGAATAATAATTTTTGATTATCAATAAGTGCTTCACGACTTTTCTTTTGAAGTGTAATATCAGTTGAAATACAAAGCACATTCACTTTATTATCTAACGATGGGAAAGGGATTTTTATTGAATCAAAAAACAACACTTCTCCATCAGCAGTTGTAAATTTCTCTTCTACACGAACCATCAACCCTTCTTCAATAACTTTTTTATCTGCAACTACATGCTCGTTATATTCAGATTCATTTTTATATACGTCAGAAACTTCTTTTGTAGGCAAGTCAGAAATATCCATTTTAATCAAATCAACCAATGCCTTATTCGCTTGAATGATGTTGCCTTCAGCATCTTTAATAAAAATTAATTGAGGACTGGCATCTAAAATTTGCTGGATAAAGTTTCGATTCCTTTCGAGATCGGAACGGATTTCTTTTTGCTCGGTTATATCGACTCCGTAACCTAAAAAATGAGTGAAGTTTCCTTCAGAATCAATGTATGGCTTTACTCGTCGAATATAATACCTTAAATTTCCTTCTTTATCTTTTAATGATTCTTCTATTTCTACTTCACTTTTTGTTTCTAAAACTTTGGTAAGCATTGCCCTTCTTTTCTGAGCAATTTCCTTCGGTACATTTCTATATGCACAATATTCTAAATCTGTTTTTCCGATAATCCATTCCCTAATTTTGGGATCACGAACAGCTTTTGGATTTACGTATACATATTTAAACTCCATATCCAGCACGACAAAGTCGCCAGGCAATTGAGCGAGTAGCGACTCAAAAAAATGTTCTTTAATTGGCATGGATAGAATTCATTTTAATAATTAATAAATTAAATTTTTCCTTCCTTGATCATTCTGTAAATGGTGCTTTTTCCAATATCTAATCGCTTAGCAACTTCTATTACATTATGATCAAAACGATTTAAGTAATGACGAATTATTCTTGCATCATATTCTTGCAAGGTAAGATCCTGATCTAATAAATCGGTAGGTGTTTTTGTTGCCGTAAATGTAATATCAGTTGGAGTAATCTGTGAACCATCAGCCATAACTGCAGCTAGTTCAATAACTGCTTTTAACTCTCTAACGTTACCAGGGAATCGATAAAAAAGTAATTTATCTTTTGCTTCAGGCGTTAAATTTTTTCGAGGGAATTTATTTTCAAGACAAAATGTATCCAGAAAATGTTTCGCTAAAATCAGAATATCATTTCCACGTTCGCAAAGCGGAGGCAAATTAATTGGCAAGCCTAACAATCGATAATATAAATCCTCTCTAAAATTACCTCGTGCAGTTTCTTCACCTAGATTTTTATTGGTTGCAACAATTATTCTGACATCAATCTTTACAACTTCACTGCTGCCTAATCTCGTGATTTCTTTTTCTTGTAATACCCTTAATAATTTTGCTTGCATTGAAACTGGCATTTCACCAATTTCATCTAAGAATAAAGTACCTCCATGTGCATCTTCAAACTTCCCGCTACGTCGTGTTGTTGCTCCGGTAAACGCTCCTTTTTCATATCCAAACAATTCGCTTTCTAAAAGATCATTCGGAATAGATGCAACATTGATGGCAATAAAAGGTGCTTTCGCTCTTTCAGAATTATAATGAATTGCTTTTGCTACTAACTCTTTTCCAGTTCCTGTTTCTCCTGAAATGGAAACAACAATTTGTGTAGATGCTCCTTTGTCAATCAAACGATAAACATGTTGCATCGCATCACAGGAACCGATTAATAAATTATTCTTTAAATACTTCCCCTTTATCTGCTCTTTTAGTTCTTGAATTTCGTTTTGAAGAATTACATTCTTACGAATATTATTTATCGAATTCCACAAACGCTCTTTCGTTTCATCATTCTTAACGATATAATCGTAAGCTCCTTTTTTTAATATATCCACCGCCGTAGAAATATTTTCCTGACCTGAAATCGCGATTACATGGCAAGAAGGTATTTCTTGTTTTATACGATTAAGAACTTCATCACCCATAATATCAGGCAATGTATAATCGAGTGTAATTACATCGGGTTGAAGGTGCAAATCTTTTAAAAGTGCTTTTCCACTAGTATAGCGATGGACTTCATTATCTGGATTGGCGGACAAATGATATTGAATCAATTCTC
The DNA here is from genome assembly GCA_046303115.1 of Bacteroidota bacterium. Lineage (GTDB taxonomy): Bacteria > Bacteroidota > Bacteroidia > AKYH767-A > OLB10 > CAINEC01. The sequence continues at coordinate 6,142 of JBKCGZ010000193.1, forward strand.
CATACCAGACATCGTCTTCAGCTATAAAAATTTTAAGTGGCCTTTCGGTATGAATAGTTTCGTTTTGCATATGAAAGCTCAAATTTACGAAATCCATCAATCCTATTACCTTTGTCATGCAATTATGAAGTTACACGATCCATTTAGCGCTTTGCGGAATAAAGAATTCCGATTGTTTTTATCGGCTAAGTTTCTAATTACAGTAGCCACGCAAATGCAAGCTATCATTGCGAGTTGGCTGATTTATGAAAAAACGAAAGATCCTTTTAGTCTCGGACTTATCGGCTTGGCAGAAGCTATTCCCGCTTTATCACTGGCTTTACCTGGTGGACTAATTGCAGATCGATTTAGTCGTAAAAGGATTATGTTGCTTTCGTCATTATTAATGGTAATCAGCGCAATTACATTATGTGTTTATACGAACCCCAAGATCAGTGCTCAGTTTAATAACAGTCCATTTTTTAACGGTGTTGGAACCTTGTATTTCGTTATTTTTTTAGTGGGCGTTGCGAGAGGCTTTTATGTCCCTGCACAAGCTGCATACTGGGCTCAAATTCTTCCCAAGGAAAAATATGTTAATGGCTCTGTTTGGAATAGCAGTCTTTGGCAGATTGGTGTTGTAGCTGGACCAGCATTAGGTGGTATTTTTTATGCGAAAACAGGTGCTTTTATTTCCAGCGCAATTGTGATGATATTAATTATGCTGGTGGCGGTATTAATTACATTCTTTGCCAGCACCAACATTTCACGTCAATCGAGTATGGAGTCGGTTGGTGAAAGCATTAAAAAAGGCATTCGTTATTTCTTTAAGCACCCCATTTTATTATCAGCTGTTTCCCTCGATCTATTCGCAGTTTTGTTTGGAGGCGCGGTTGCTTTACTTCCCGCATTTGCCGATACAATTTTGCATGCAGGGCCAGAAGGGTTAGGCTATTTACGCTCTGCTCCTGCAATTGGCGCAGTCACGATGTCATTAATTATGGCCTTTTATCCGCCACACCATGCAGCAGGTAAAAAGATGCTATGGTGTGTTGCAGGATTTGGATTATGCATGATTGCCTTTGCATTGTCGACTTCCTTTATTCTGTCATTTGCGATTCTGCTACTCAGCGGAATGTTTGATAACGTGAGTGTGGTGATTCGTTCTACAATTTTGCAAACACATACGCCCGATGAAATGAGAGGGAGAATATCAGCCGTGAATAGTATTTTCGTAGGTAGCAGTAATGAATTGGGGGCTTTTGAGTCAGGACTTGCAGCCCGCTATTTAGGATTAGTTCCTTCGGTGGTTTTTGGAGGTGTAATGACATTAATTGTTGTTGTAATTACTCAAAAAATGGCGCCTGCTCTGAAAAAACTAACTATTTAAGGGTAATTCCCAACCATCCGACAAATTAGTTCCCTTATCGAAGGAAATAACCCATTTGTTAAAAAGCAACCTAAATTCCTCAATTTCGGTTTCAATCAATTTTGAATATTCTAAATCACTAATCCCTAATACTTGCATTCCTGATAATTGGTGAAGGACTTTCTTTACTGCCATTTTTACCAATAAAGCATTCTCCATTTTATCGTTAAAATAAATACTGGTTTCGGCAATTACCAGCTTATTGCAAATTTCAAATCCGGCATCTAAAAGAATTCTTTTATACTGAAATTCAACCTCCGATTCTCCTAAATGCTCACAGAATGAAATAATTAAATCACTTACTAACCCAGCCTTCTGAACAATTGGCAAGGATTGCACTCTGGCATCTTCCGTTAAAATAGCCCTGATTGCATCTTTACCAGCCTGCTTTAAAAGGCTGATTTTATCTTCTTGATCGATGTTTTCGGACTGATGCTGCTCCATTCTTTTGCATTCGCTATTTTTCAAATGTAAGGCATGAAATAAATACGAGTCAATACCAGCATGAATAAACTTTCTAACAATTCGAAAACTATTCAAATTTATTAGACAAAAAGGAGGCATTGGTCTCGAGAATATACACTAAATTCGCACTCTATTGCAATAAATATTATGTTAGATTTTGTAAACAGTCTGTTAAAAAAGTTTTTTGGCAGCAAAGCAGAAAGAGATTTAAAGGAATTAACTCCATTTGTTGGATTAATCAATTCAGAATACGAGAAATTATCGGGGTTAAGTAATGATGCACTAAGAGCAAAGACCGCCCACTTCAAGCAACAAATTCAAGATTATATCCAAGAGATAGAAAATGAATTAGCAGAGCTTCATGCAACTTCGCAAGAAAATCCAGATATGGATCTTCAGGAAAAAGAAAAGATTTTTACGCGTGTTGATGAATTAAAGAAAGAGCGTAATCAGAAGATTGAAGAAGTATTACTTCAAATTCTTCCAGCTGCTTTTGCAGTGATTAAGGATACAGCGCGTCGATTAAAAGAAAATTCAGAGTTAGAAGTTACAGCTACTGAACACGACAAAAATTTAGCTGTTAAGAAAAGCAATGTAATTATTCGGGGAGATAAAGCTTATTACCAAAACAAATGGATGGCTGCAGGTAACGAGGTTACATGGGACATGGTGCATTACGATGTACAGTTAATTGGTGGGACTGTTTTACATCAAGGTAAAATTGCTGAGATGGCAACAGGTGAAGGAAAGACCTTAGTTGGAACACTTCCTATTTATTTAAATTCACTTGCAGGAAGAGGAGTACACGTTGTAACCGTGAACGATTATCTCGCAAAGCGTGACTCTGAATGGAACGGACCTGTATTTGAATTTTTAGGATTAACAGTTGATTGCATTGATAAACATCAACCAAATAGTAACGAAAGAAGAAAAGCTTACCTTGCTGATATCACTTACGGAACAAACAATGAATTTGGTTTTGATTACTTACGTGATAACATGGCACGTAGTACCGAAGATATCGTTCAACGCGAACATCACTTTGCTATTGTCGATGAGGTTGACTCGGTATTGATTGATGATGCGAGAACACCATTGATTATTTCTGGACCGACACCTAAAGGTGATGAACAGGAATTTTTCCAATTGAAGCCACGTATCGAATCATTAGTAAATGCGCAAAAAGCATTTGTTAATACTTTAATTGCTGATGCGAAGAAAAACTTAGGCGTTAAAGAAAAAGAAGATGAAGTAGGTTTAGCTTTATTACGTGCACATCGTGGATTACCTAAGCATCGTGCGCTCATTAAACTTTTGAGTGAGCCAGGTGCAAAAGCATTATTGCAAAAAACAGAGAACGCTAACATGGCTGATCATGGTCGTGATATGCGTGAGAAAGTAGACCCGGAATTATTCTTCGTTATTGATGAAAAAAATCACACGATTGAAATGACCGATAAAGGTCATGACTTAATCAGTGGTAATATGAACGACCCTCACTTCTTCGAAATTCCTGATGTGGGTTCTATCATTGCTGATTTAGAGAAATCAAATTTACCAGCAGAAGAAAAGCTTCAGAAGAAAGATGAATTGATGCGTGACTTCGCTGTGAAAGGAGAACGTATCCATACTGTAAATCAATTACTACGTGCTTACACGCTTTATGAAAAAGATATTGAGTATATCATCGATGGTGGCAAGATTAAAATTGTTGATGAGCAAACAGGTCGTGTATTAGATGGTCGTCGTTATAGCGATGGATTACATCAGGCTATCGAAGCAAAAGAAAACGTAAAAGTAGAAGCTGCTACGCAAACCTATGCAACTGTTACACTTCAGAATTATTTCCGTATGTACCACAAGTTAGCGGGTATGACAGGAACAGCAGAAACAGAAGCGGGTGAGTTATGGCAGATTTATAAATTAGATGTTGTTGTTATTCCTACGCACAGAAAGATTTCAAGAAAAGATGAAGAGGATTTAATTTACAAAACAACACGTGAAAAATACAACGCAGTAATTGAAGCGATTGTTAAATTAACAGAAGCAGGCCGACCAGTTCTTGTTGGTACAACCTCAGTAGAAGTTTCTGAATTATTAAGTCGTATGCTTTCTCAACGTAAGATTAAGCATAACGTATTAAATGCAAAACAACACCAGCGCGAAGCGGAAATTGTTGCTGAAGCCGGAAAAGCAAGTCAAGTAACGATAGCAACCAACATGGCTGGTCGTGGTACCGATATTAAATTAGGACCAGGCGTAAAAGAAGCAGGTGGATTAGCAATCATTGGTACAGAACGTCATGAGTCGCGTCGTGTAGACAGACAGTTACGTGGTCGTGCGGGACGACAAGGTGATCCAGGTTCATCGCAATTCTTTGTTTCGTTAGAAGATAGCTTAATGCGTTTGTTTGGTTCAGAGCGTATTGCAAAAATGATGGATACTTTAGGATTGAAAGAAGGAGAGGAAATCCAACATTCAATGATTACAAAATCGATTGAGCGTGCACAACGTAAGGTAGAAGAAAACAACTTCGGAATTCGTAAGCGTTTATTAGAGTATGATGACGTAATGAATGCACAACGTGAAGTAATTTATAAAAAACGTCGTCATGCATTGTACGGAGAGCGTTTATCACTCGACCTTCAAAACATGTTATATGATTTAAGTGAGTCGGTGATTAATCAATTCTTTGAAGACAAAGATTACGAAGGATTTAATTTTGAAATGATCCGCATTTTTGCAATTGAGAATCCGATTTCTGAAGATCAATTTATGAATGCTAAGAACGGAGAAGAGCTTTCTGAAATTCTTTATGATAAATTAGATGAGCACTATCGTTTTAAAACTTCAACAACTGCTGAACGTGCATTCCCTGTTATTAAAAATGTTTATGAGCAACCAGGACAACAATATGAAAATATCGTAGTTCCATTCTCAGACGGCATTCGTAATATTCAAGTATTAGCTCCTTTGCGTAAGTCGTATGAGTCGCATGGTAAAGAAATCATCGCTGCTTTTGAAAGAAACGTTACATTGGCTTTAATTGATGATACGTGGAAGAATCACTTGCGTGACATGGATGATTTAAAGCAAAGCGTTCAGAATGCAGTTTACGAGCAAAAAGACCCATTGTTAGTTTACAAGTTAGAATCATTTGATTTATTTAAGAAAATGGTTGACGAAGTAAACAGAGATACAATGTCATTCTTGTTCAGAGGTAATATTACAGCTCAAGATCATAGTCAGGTGAAGCAAGCAGCCGCTCCCGTTCGTCAGGATTTAAGTAAATTAAAAACTACGCATGAAGAGTATCAAGGTGGTTCATCTAGCGATGGTGGAGTGCCGCAAAATCAGCCTGCGCCCAAAAATGAGCCTATTCGCAATGAAACGAAAGTGCTTCCTAATGATCCATGTCCTTGTGGAAGTGGAAAGAAGTACAAGAAGTGTCATGGTAGCGGTCAAGAAGGTTAATTTATAAGAAATTAATAATTTATTGTGATGGGACATGAAACTATATCAATAGATATTACTTCATGTGTGACCTTATACACGAAAGAATTGTATTCGTGGGCCTACTATAAAACAGGCGACAAAACACTTTCGGAAGATTTAGTGCAAGACACTTTTTTAGCTGCAATCAAATCGCAAAAGAATTTTAAAGGCGACAGTGAAATTAAAACCTGGCTATTCGGGATTTTAAAAAATAAAATTGCTGATTACTTTCGAAAAGCATCGAACAAAATTCCATCGAGTAACATTTTCTTTGATGGCGATACCTGGAACGAAAAAGAAATTCCTGCTTCGTGGAATATTACTGAAGATAAAGAACTGCTTGATGATATTGCATTTGAAAATACGTTGAGTGATTGTATTAATAAACTGCCAAATATGTGGAGCAGTGTTATTCGCATGAAATTTATTGATGACCGGAAAACAGAAATCATCTGTAGTGAAAATGGAATAAGTACAAATAATTACTGGCAGGTTATTCATCGTTCCAAATTACAGTTAAGAAAATGTCTGGAGTTAAATTGGTTTAGCGTATGAAGTCATTGATACATTCAATCATTTATTCTTGTGAGAAGGCTACACTTTTAATCGAGAAAATGCAAGTACAAGAACTATCATTTCAAGAGCGCATACGACTTCGATTACACTTACAATCTTGTGCAGCTTGCAGTGAATATAAAATTCAAAGCCACCTGATAAGCAATGCTCTTGAAAAACATTTTAAAGGCAATTCAGCAATAGAAAATAACACACTAGAAAATAAAATATTAAATTCAATTCAAAACATGAATAGTAAAGGTCCAAACCATTCCAATTTCGATTTCTACAAGAATTTACTAAATGAATTAGATGGAGAGACATTGTTAGAAGAGGTAGATACAGAACAAGAAATCAATTGTCCCATTGCTATTGTAGATGATAATTTATCATTTAGTTTAATATTGAGCGATTATTTATTAGATGAATGCAGTTTACATTCGAAGAAATATACTAACGGTAACGACTTCTTAAATGAGTACGTTGCTGGTGACGATAGAATTATTATTCTCGATTACGATTTCGGTAAAGACAATGGCCCTAACGGATTAGTAATTTTAAAACGCATTAAAGAAATCAATCCGATAGCAAGAGTAATTATGGTTTCTGGTCAAGATAATTTAGAAGTAGCTATTGAAACCATGCGTCAAGGAGCAGTTGATTATTTCATCAAAACCAATAAAACAGTATTCCCAACTATTGTTTGTTCGATATTAAAGTTGATTGATATCGAAAAAATGAGAATGAATTAAGCATTAATTCTTATCCTGCCCACCCTTCCCTATCGAGACTACGATATTGAATAGCTTCGGAAACATGTTCTGTTTTTATGTCTTCGCTGCCTTCTAAATCTGCAATTGTGCGCGATACTTTTAGTATGCGATCATACGCCCGTGCGGAAAGTCCGAGTTTATCCATAGCAATTTTTAATAGCTCAGCACTATCATTATTCAAACGACAAATTTGTCGTAACATGCGCGATGACATTTGTGCGTTAGCATACACCCCTATTTCATTTTTATAACGCACCTCCTGAATTTGTCTTGCGGCAATTACACGAGCGCGAATGCTTTCGCTATGTTCTGCTACTCTGCTTTTTGAAAGTTCATTAAAAGGAACGGGAATCACCTCTACGTGCAAATCAATACGGTCGAGCAATGGACCTGATAAACGATTTAAATATTTCTGCACCACACCAGGAGCGCAGACGCATTCTTTTTCGGGATGGTTATAATAACCACAAGGACATGGATTCATACTAGACACCAACATAAAACTGGCAGGATACTCTACAGAGAATTTAGCTCTTGAAATAGCTACCTTACGCTCTTCGAGTGGCTGACGCATTACTTCGAGAACTGTTCGTTTGAATTCTGGTAACTCATCTAAAAACAAAACGCCGTTATGTGCTAATGAAATTTCTCCTGGTTGAGGATAGCCTCCACCACCAACGAGCGCGATGTCAGAGATAGTATGATGAGGAGCACGGAAAGGCCTGGTCGTTATGATGCCCTTTTTTGCTGATGTCTTACCAACTACCGAATGTATTTTTGTTGTTTCTAATGATTCTTCCAATGTTAACGGCGGAAGAATAGTCGGAAGTCTTTTTGCAAGCATCGTTTTACCTGCGCCAGGAGGACCAATAAGAATTACATTATGTCCACCAGCTGCCGCAATTTCTAAGGCGCGCTTGATATTCTCTTGACCTTTAACGTCGGAAAAGTCTACTTCCAACTCTTGCTGGTGTTTAATAAACTCTTCGCGGATATCCACCACCGTTACTTCTTTGGTTAATTCACCTTCTAAGAAAGAAACAACCTCAATCAATGATTTCATTCCGTAAACCTCTAGTCCTTGCACTACTGCTGCCTCTTGCGCATTTTGTTCGGGTAATATAATTCCTTTGAATCCTTCTTTCTTGGCTTGAATTGCTATGGGCAATGCTCCCTTCACGGGCAATAATTGACCATCGAGTGATAATTCACCCATAATGATGTACTCTGAAAAATCAGTAGTTTCAATTTGACCTGATGCAGAGAGAATACATAATGCAATTGGCAAATCATACGCAGATCCTTCCTTACGGATATCAGCTGGAGCCATATTGATTACTATTCGTTTACCTGGCCATTTAAAATCATTTGTTTTAAGCGCGGCTTCAATGCGCTGCTGACTTTCTTTAACGGCATTATCGGGTAACCCTACCAGAAATACTTTCACGCCATTGGCCATATGGACTTCAATAGCGATAGTAATTGCAGAGATGCCATGCAGAGCACTGCCATAAGCTTTTACTAGCATATAAAAATTATTTATGGACCATTGAAAAATGAAATCCGATTAGGCGGCAAATTTAACTACCTTAAATTAAAATATCCGACAACAAACGTTTAAGTTCAAAAAAAATCCCGGCCTTCTGAGCCGGGATTTTCCTCTGATTATTGAAAAATTAGTACACAAACTTTCTGCTTACAGCATCACTATCGTTGCGAATGATGATGAAATACAGTCCGTGAGGTAAGCTTGCATTTAATTTTATTCTATTAGATCCGTTAACAGCAGCTACACCTGATTCTGAGTAAATCACGCGACCAGAAACATCGGTAATTTCTACATTAACTGGTAAATCTGAGTTATACATGAAATCAACATTGATATCATCCGACATTGCAACATCAGAATAAATATTCGTGATATCAAATGGCGCCTTGCTTCCAAACCACACTGCTTGAGGTTCTGAGTAAGTAAAGTCACCGTTGAAATCCGTTTGCTTCAAACGATAGTATTGTAAACCATACACTGGGCTATTATCGTAGGTAGTGTAATTCAACATGATATTACTGTTATTCATATACGAATTAACCTTATCAATGAAGCTATACTCATTTAAATCTGTTGTTCTTTCTACTGTGAAGTAATCATTATCTACTTCGGAAGCAGTTGTCCAATCTAAACGTACGCGCTTTCCGTCAGGACGGGCTTTGAAATCTACTAAATCAATTGGTAGAGGTGTTGTATTTACAGCAATTGTCCATGGAGTGAAGTCTCCAACTGGAGCAGAAGGCGTACTATACGGAGTACTTAATGTTGGAACAGTAGGCCAATCCCAGCTTGTAACACGAACACTATCTGATGTAGTTGCAGCGACTTGGCTATATGATTGAGTATAGCTCACAGTAGTCTGTTGCTGATTGTAAGGTGTCGCTGCTGGTGATCCTGGATAAGGAGCTCCTGTTGCAGTCGACGTCCCTGCAGATAACCCTGTTTGAACACCTGCTACTGTAAATTGAGTTCCACTTGGAATACTTGTTATAACAGCATTAATTACATTATATCCTGCGGGAGTCAATGCACCTGTAATTGTTACTGCCTGTCCTACAACAAAAGAGTGAGCAGCAGAAGTATTATAGGTTATTGTTGTTCCGTTTCCTACTGCACTATTTACTGTAGAAACGTTAGTAGTAGCCACAGCAGTTATTCTCAACCATGATAATCCATATGCTCTCCATGGCTGTGCAAATCCGGGCTTAAGCGTACTCATAGTAGTTGGACGCTCTGAAAGTTGAGGCGCAGTTGCATTTGTAGAAAGTCGGAATGTAATATCTGCAATTGGATAATTCGGTGCAGGGTTTTGTGGTCCTGTTTTACCAATCATCCAATAACGATCGACTACGTTAGCGGCGTTTGAAGCCGTTGAATTAAATACATCGATATGTGTAACAGTAGGAGGGTCAGGAAGAGTATTTGTTAACCAGTTTTTAGTTCCTGCTTTAAATATTCCCATATCCCCTTGCTTATGTAAGAACGTAACAGGGATGTAAGTTATCGCCGGAACAGCACTTACAGTATCTACCCTGCTTCCAAAAGGTATTAATCTTAAAGATGTTGGTGCAGCATACTGTCCGATAGTCCAATTCACTATTGAATTCGGATTTTCACTAATCAATAATCCTGTTCCAGCTGTTCCTGGTTGTCCTGTACCTTGAATAATACGAGAAAATGCAGCTGGATTTGACCATTTCATATATAATGGCTTACCATTCATAATCATTTGTCCTGTACCCAAGAAGAACGTATCTTGAACAGAGACAGAGTCGTTGTTTAATACAATTGGACGATTTGCTGCTGACTTGGCCATACTAAAAGTATAGAACGGCACTGCGCGAGTTCCACCAATAAACTGCGTCATAGAACTATCCATAATGAACAAACTCTTACCTGCACTGAAAGGACCATTATTCGTGAAGTTTCCTTGGACAACTAATTTCGGTTTTCCATAAGGGCGATCCCAAATAAATGTTGCATTTGGACGAAGCGTCATCAAGGCGCTCACTGAATTTGAAGTGTTGGCTACTGGAGATCCATTACCAGTGATATCCAAGGCTACCTGTCCAACAAAAGAACCTGCTGCAGGCACTGTTTGAACTGAAGTTAACAAACGACCTAATACTAAGGTAGAATTACGTCCAGTTGATTGGGTAATATCAATGAAATCATTATTCACTGAACCTGTTGAAGCAGGATTTGTAAATGTGTATTGAATGACAATGTTACTAGCTCCATCCCATGTAATTGGAGTTCCTAAAGTGAATGTATTTAGACCAAATACTATAGGTTGGTTCGCATTTGTATACACGTTGGTTACTCCTGCAATAGGAACTGTTGAAGTAAATGATGAAATTGCACTATTGGCAAAACCAATTGCAAAATTTTGATAATAACGCGTCGGAACCCCTAAATCATTGTTCTTAACATTTAATTGAATTGCGGTAATCTTATCACCTGCCTGCATTCCTAGCAAAGATAAGTCACTTGCCAAATAAATAATTTGCGTCTGAGCTGCTTTATATGTTTTACCACATAAAGGCGTCATTAAATAGTTAAGAAGTGTTCCCGTTGAATTAGGAAAGACAGCATTATTAGTTGGATTATAAGCTCCAACAACATTCATATATCCATTATTATTTAAGTTTCCAGCAATTTTTAATGCTGTTGCTCCTGGATTTGGTGCATCAATAAACAATGAATCCTGATTCGAAATTGTTAGTGACTTACAATTTGCCAATACACCTGATTTAATGATTGGGTATTTGTATGATCTTGTTCCTGGATTAACAATTGCGCGATTAATAACTGTAGAATCAGTAATTGTTGGCACTGATGGACACCAGTTTGCTGGATTGTTCCAATCATTTGTATTACCCAACCATAATTTATAGGCTGCGCTACAATTAGGAATAATTGTTACAATAAAGTCCTCACACTCACCCCAAGTTCCTGGATTACATGGATGCATCGAAGTTGATGATGCGGCGAACCACTCTCTAACACGTAAACGGGTTGAACCTTGGAAAGGAGCGGGTATCGATCCTGTTGAAGGTACAGTAAACGTCCAAGTTGCTGTACCTAATGCTGTAAGATTGGCATATCCCAACCTTTCACCCGTGTAAGAACTTGTTCCGGCAGCACCTGCCCATGTTAAAGGTAAATTATCAAATACTCCGTCACGATTAAAGTCAATCCATGCCGAAATTGCATTTCCATTAAAGTATGTACCAACTTGAACTGTGATACTGTAAGTAACACCTTGCTGAAGAGTAACTGTATTTCCAGTAACTGTCGGACTACGATATTCATAATCAGGCGGATGCTTAACAAATCGGCAACTAGGATAGCAAGGCAAAGTGTTTAATTGTAACGGCACTGCATTAGTAGTAGCATTGATAGCCGTCCCTCCATATCCAATTAAAGATACCCCATGTATATAATCATTATTTGTATAGTTTGCCCATGAGGTACCTAATGAATAAGTAGGAACACAATAAGGAATATCTATCTGACATGCACCAACCAATGTATAAGTTGTAGTTGTTGCGGTAATGCAAGATGCAGATCCAACAGGCGAAGGACATGTAGTAGGTCCACCGACAACTGCACCTCTAAAGTCTCCATCCACATAATTACCACCACCAGCTGTTGCTTTCATGTCATAAACCAACCAGAAATAGGTAGTATCATATTCCAAATAAAAACAGTTACCTGCTGAATTTTGAAAATCTAAGTTAGTAGCAATTTGTCCACCTGTTAATGTATTACCATAAATCGGCTTTGGATAGGAAGCCCCCGCGATGCCTGTAGCTGAAGGGAAAGGGGAGATATAGGTGTTATTAAACTGATCATAACCTCCAGTATAGTAAACTTTTGCACTTAAAACGTCAGTCAAAATATTACTACAACCATTAGTGTTGAATAATAACGAATCTAATTTTACGGGATTATTTACCCCTGCTACTGCTAAAGCTCCACAGCCAGAGTTACCACCAACTACACAACGAATTCCTAAAATCCACTGATTAGAAGCACCTTGAGAAGTAGTAGCTCCATTCTGCTGCACTGCATCAAATTGAACATCAGTTGCTAACATTGCTGTTGGATAAGTATTGACTGTAAAATTGTCTAAATACATATTATTACCTAAAGCGGAAATACCCTTTATTACAAAATAATTTCGTTTAGAATTATAGATAGATGCCGATAAAGTAAATTTAAATTCATACCAACCGGCACCGTTAACTGCCGTAGGGAAGGAAGTCGTTAAACGAGGGATTACATTACTTCCACCCTGGTGGTTAATTGGCGTAAGAGTCGCTCCAAGCCCAGGTGAAACACCGGACCAAAAAACTTCCAAACGATCATTTGCTCCAGCAACACCAGCATCACGATAAACCCAAAAACTAAATGTTGGATTTGTTCCTGCATTATTACTAAAATCAAAAGGCTTAGAAATTAATAAAGCCGTATCAGTACTTGATATGAAACTGTTGAGCATTACTACATTGGCCCCACCACCCGTTACAGCAGCTGGAAAACCGCCCGTTGAATAAGTACCGAGAGTTAATGCAGGAGCAGTTGGTGCAGTAGTAGATGCTGCTGCAACTCTTGAGAACTCAGCTAAAACACCTTTTCTTGTTTTCCAACCCGGCATTGGAAAGAAATTACTTTCGACACTTTCAATTTGGGTTACAACCTGAGCAGATAAATCAGATGAACTTAAAATTGCTACAGAAATAAGAAGAAGCTTAATAAGTTCCTTTCCTTTTTTAAAACAGCTAAACAAGTAATTGTTTTTCATATGCAATACGTTTTTTACTCGATAAATTCACATTCGGTTTGAACTTCCCGAAAGAAATTTTTATGTTTTTTTTACTGATTGATTAAGTGCTAATAACACAAGTTTGAAGATATTCTCTCCATTTTCGTGGTAAATATAAAAATCTCGAACTAATATATCAAGTGTTTTTTACTGTTTCTTCCTAAAAAAAAACCAAGTACTACAATAATTGGGTAAACAACCAAATACGGTTGGCGAATGCTACAGTTACCTGAACAAACCAGACACGGTTCTTTTATATTGTTTTTCAATAACTTATGAATTTTGACCAGTTTACCATCAGTACGGATTTTCACCCTAACTTCGCGAAGCCAATGAAACCTATTTTTTCAAAAAAAGTTACGTCAGTTGAAGCTGCTGAAATGTCAAAAAACCTGTTATTGATCGGGCAGCGTATTAATTATTTTTCAATTTTAGAAAC
>JBKCGZ010000194.1:0-31518 GCA_046303115.1 Bacteroidota bacterium
ACAGAAGTAAAAGCCATTCGCGAAGGCAAAGCCAATTTAAGTGACTCTTTTTGTTATTTTAAGAATGATGAGTTATGGATTAAAAATCTTCATATCTCTCCTTACGAACATGGATCGTATGCGAATCACGAAGCAAAGCGAGAGCGCAAACTTCTATTACATCGACATCAATTAACGAAGCTTCAGAGCAAATTAAAAGAGAAAGGCGTCACAATTATTCCGATTAGCATTCAAGAAAATGAAAGAGGATTAATTAAAGTAAGAATCGGATTAGCTCGAGGCAAGAAATTATTTGACAAGCGTGAAACGCTAAAGAAAGCAGAAGCAAAACGAGAGATGGGTAGAGTAATGAAAAAGTTTAATTGATTTATTCTTTTACTACCCGAATTGATTGCTGATTTTTATTTCCAGCTTTTATCAAGTAAACCCCAGCCGACCAATCATTCGTATTGATTGTCATTTTTTCAGAAAGAATTTCTCTTCTGCAAATTAACTTACCTGTACAATCATACACTTCTAACGTCTCACCTAAAAGTATATTAGCTATATCGAGCTGCAATAAATCGTGAGTGGGGTTCGGATAACTTTTTATCAATTGACTAACAGCAGAGATTTCATTAATTTCGGTTGTTGTACAAAGGCCTGGCATATTAGCATCTAACCAATCAATTCGATCAATTATCCACTTTTTAAGTGAATCGAGTTCACCGGCATAAGTAACACCGATATTATTTATTTCAGGAGCAACTGAAGCCTCTCCGAGTACATGCCATAACGCAAAATGTCGTGACTGCGCATTCTGAACTAATAGAGCAACGCTATCAATAATTCCGAAAATATGAGCGGTATCTAAAATCGTTTGACGATAAGATTCATACGTACAATGTAATTCATCTCTGAAGGAAGAATCTTGTAATAATCGCACGAACCATCCTGTTGAATTGACATCCTGCCCTTGGCAATCATTCAGCTGATAAGCCCAACCAGAACCATCTAAGTTTTCAAAAATAAAACAGCCGTAAATATTTTTCCATGCCCAATCGAAGTCCCACACAGGACCAGCTTTTAATTTTCCACCATTCGAATCTTTATCCTTATGATAATAAATACTCTTCTTGAATCCATCAGCGTTACGTGCAACTTCATTCATCAGAAAATAATCGATGAATGATTTCACATCCATATAATGACGATATCCTGTAGCTGTATCGGTAAAATTCGGACTATACAAAGCTGTTTCAAGACTATCTACATAAGATGCGATATAGGCCTTTTGTTGAGGCATGATAGCAGTAGCATCAGGATAATTATATAAGAAATGTACATCCATACCGGGATGATCAATTGGTGAATAATTCGATTGGAAACTATTAGATGGATCCCAGATATTTTGTTCGAGGATATACCCTCCCGTTAGTTCATCGCCAATGGTATCAATTGGATTTAACTTAGCAATATTTACGCGATTATTATCTCGCTTAATTTTTTCTCCTAGCAAATAAATCCCGCGATAACTACTATCTACCATTACCTCGCACAAACGCATTTTCACACTATAGTTACCCATTTCACCGAACAATTGATATGGTAATAAATTACGAAGCAATGAACGATCTCCATAATGCGACAATAATACCCAATCATTTTCTGCAGGCATTCCCAATAAAGAAACATCATTATTATTTCCCAGTGAATCTCGTGTTTCTAAATTATACGGACGTTGAGGATAACCTGAAGACGTAGCACCACGAACTTCAATTCCAATATTACCACTATAAATATTTGAACTATCCGTAAGGTAAGTGATATTACCTGCACCAGCATATTTTATTTCCATGGTGCAATCAATTTTGTTATTCGCCACTATTGATTGTCCATTGGTATTAATAAGCACCAATGGCAAGTCAGAACTTTGTATCAATAGATTAATATCGTTCACGCAAATATTAAATGTCCCTTGCGCACCGCCGTAACCAGTAACTTGAATATACAATTGTTGCCCAGGAGTTAAATTCTCTAAAATTAAATAAGAATAATAACCTGTTCCAGCATCATCATCACATGCGATGATATGTAAGTTATCACATGAATCACCAACCCACACACCAACGGAAGAATCGAAAATAGTTCCTGAATCTGTTTCAATCGTTAAATTTCCAGACGGTGGAACGATTGTAGAAAACCAAATTTCAGAACCAGGATTATACGTACAATTTAATCCTAATCCACTCTGAGGAAAGTTCACATTGGAAGAAAACAAACACTGTCCTACAGAAATAGGAATTGCATTACAAGGATGCCCACCCAACAAAACAGCATTATTACAATTAGCAATACAAGTATATACTAAACCAGTTGCGGGATTTGGTCCATCTTGAAACAAACTATTCCACGAAGCATCAAATAACTTATAAGTGTTTTCATTTTCGTAGGCACCAGAAGAATAAATCAATTTTATTGTATCGCCACTATCTACAGAAAAACTAATTGAATTGCCGTAATTTAATGCGCTATAAACACCAATACTTGTATCATTAACTAACACTTCTAAAGATCCACCATTCCATCCATCACCGTAACTATCAAACATTGATAAATGGTAATTACATGATTGAGTATATCCAAAGGAAAACAAAAAAGAAAAGGCTGCTATAGCAACAACCTTCTTCATAATTTTATTGATTATCATTTTGAAATGATTTAGTGTTTCTTTTTAAAATCACTTAAGTTGCCTGAAATCGTAATATGATTACTTCCTTCGTAAGGCATGTAAAGTGTTTTGGCGAATGAGATTTGCAGTGCGCTGATTTTTAATCCAAGTCCCATCGAGAATCCAGATAAACCTTTTTTCTCTGTTAATGTCAATTCATTTCTACGCAAGAAATTATAACCTAATCGAAGATTAAAGTTCTTTGAAAACAATACTTCTACATTCATAATCACGTGACGCATGATTTTATTTCCTGCAGTGATTGATTGCACTTTCTCTTCACCCGTTAAAGGATCAATTCCGTTTTCATTCGGATTTAAATACGACAAATCATACTTCTGCAATTGCTGACCGATTAATGAAAAACGGAAAGGCGCGTTCGTTAGTTTCTTTGAAATACCAAGCTGAATTTGTAAAGGCAATCGCTCTGTTGATCCACCATCAAACTTCTTTAGTTGTGCTCCAAAATTGCGAATCACAAAAGCAGCTGAAAAGTTTTTTCTTGCTAAATGATAATTAATTCCTGCATCGGCCGCTAATGCATTCGAAGTATTTCCAAGTCCTAAGTTTGAGAAAACTCCTTTTACAGATACACCTAAATTTAATGTGCTATCCAATTGCATTGCCCAAGTTAATCCGATAGCATTATCCGAAGCCTTAAACTCGCCTGAAATATTTCCTGCTAAATCGGTTTGAACAAATGTTCCATAATTAGCATTATGTAAATACCCACCTATCATTCCAAATCGCTTAGACTTTTGAGCGTAGACAAAATCACTATATGAAATATCAGAAGCATAACCGACATAACTCACAGAAAACTGTTTGTCAATTGTAGAGAATAGTTGTCCGGGATTATAAACCATTAAAGACACATCTTCCGCAGGTGTAACAATTGCACTACCACCTAATGCAGCAGCACGAGAACTCGTGTTAAAGTTTAAAAAATTAAAAGCTGATAGTCCTCCTGATTGTCCAAAAGAAATTTGAGCAACCAGTAACATTGCAACTACTATCAGATTAACTTTTCTCATATGAAGGACTAATATAATGGAAATTCATCCATGAACGTATTCACCTCTCCTCCCACCTTTTCAATTACTTTTTCGTTGGTATGATTCATTAATACTTTATCAATTAAAGTAACTATTTTCTTCATGTCTTTTTCTTTCATTCCTCTTGAAGTAATTGCAGGAGTTCCCACTCGAATACCAGAAGTCACGAAAGGACTTTTATCATCATAAGGAACCATATTTTTGTTGATGGTAATATCTGCTTTCACTAATGCATTCTCCGCTTCACGTCCTGTAATATTTTTATTTCGAAGATCGATTAACATTAAGTGATTATCTGTTCCGCCTGAAATAATATGATATCCTAAATCGGTAAATGCTTTCGCCATTGCTTGTGCATTTTTCACAACTTGAATTGTATACTTCAAATATTCATCTGTTAATGCTTCTCCGAAAGCTACAGCCTTAGCAGCAATTACGTGCTCTAATGGTCCACCTTGAATTCCAGGGAATACAGCAGCATCTAACAAGCTACTCATCGATCTTATTTCTCCTTTAGGCGTTGTTATTCCGTAAGGATTAGGAAAATCTTTACCCATCATAATTAAACCACCACGAGGTCCGCGAAGTGTCTTATGAGTTGTAGTTGTTACAATATGACAATAAGGTAGTGGATCATTTAAAATTCCTTTTGCAATTAATCCCGAAGGATGAGAAATATCTCCTAACAATAAAGCACCAACTTTATCTGCTATCTTGCGTAAGCGAACATAATCCCAGTCGCGAGAATATGCAGAAGCACCGCAAATAATTAATTTAGGCAATTCTTTTTTAGCAATCTTCTCTACTTTATCGTAGTTAATCATTCCTGTTTCTTTCTCTACTCCGTAGAAACATGTTTTATATAATTTTCCTGAATAATTCACAGGAGAACCATGCGTTAAATGTCCCCCATGCGATAAATCAAATCCCATGATTTTATCACCTGGATTTAATATAGCCAACATAACCGCTGCATTTGCCTGTGCTCCTGAATGTGGTTGAACATTTGCCCAAGCTGCACCAAATAACTCTTTAGCACGATTAATTGCAATTTGCTCTATCTGGTCGACAATTTCACATCCTCCATAATAGCGCTTACCTGGAAGTCCTTCAGCATATTTATTAGTCAAGCATGAACCCGCGGCCTGCATGACTTGTTTGGAAACAAAATTTTCAGAGGCAATTAACTCTATCCCGTGACGTTGACGTTTTAATTCTTTTGTAATCAGATTAAAAATCTGTGTATCTTTCTTTATCATAACTGTTATGTATTAACTAAAATCAATTTCTGTACTATCTCCAATATTTAAACTTTGACTAAGTCCTTTTAAATAAGCATCACTGCCAATTACACTTTCATGCAAAATAGCAGACTCTAATTGCGAATAAGAACCAATAATCGAATTACTCAAAATGGAATGTCGGATGATGGTATTATCTCCAACGGATACATTAGGACCAATTATCGAATCACTGATATCGCAATTAGGAGCAATACTTACTGGATGAATAATAATGGTATTGCTATAATTGTATTTCTTATTGGAAATATTTTTATCGTGACTTAACAAAGTTGCATTCGTTTCTAAGAGATTGTTTTTACCTCCGCAATCGAACCAATTACCCACTTGGAAGGTAGAAAACTGCTCCCCTGCCTGCACCATTCGTTGAATGCCCATTGTTAAATTAAACTCATCATTATGTCGGATATCATTCTTGATTAAATGATCTAAAGCTTCCATTAATAAAAATCCGTTTTTGATGTAGTAAATTCCTACTAAAGCTAGGTTTGACTTCGGTATCAGTGGCTTTTCTTCCAATTTTGTAATAAAACCTTTGCTATCAATTTCTGCTACTCCAAATTGACGTGGATCATCCACTTTTTTAATTCCTAAAGAAGAACAAGGAGACGTCACAATCGCGTGTAAATCGTAATCGATAATGGTATCACCTAAAACAATCAGTAATTCATCACCTTCATGAATCAACTCTTTAGCCATCCAAACAGCTTGCCCTGTCCCCTCGCGTGGTTCTTGAATAACAAATGATGATTTTAAATGTGGATACTTATTTTTAACGTAATCCTCAATCTTATCACCTAAATAACCAACAATAAAAATGAATTCTTTGTAACCTCCTTCAATAAGGTAATCAACGATATGCGACAAAATTGGCTTCCCTGCAACGGGCACCAATGCTTTCGGTTGAGTATGCGTGTGGGGACGTAGCTTACTGCCAATTCCCGCAACAGGTATAATTATCTTCATTTATCAGGGATAAAAATATAAAAATCAACTAAGCAAACCATCCACAAACTATTTTCTTTATTAACGATTTACTATCGTTTTTTTGTTCAAAAAAGGATAACAATCAAATCAAAACTATTCTGACCAAGACCTACTTTTGTTTTATGAGGTTTTTTAAAATCACTTTTATTGTTCTCCTTCTTCCAATTGTACTTGTATTGTTAAACTATTGGTGGATTTCTTATGTTGGAAATAAAATGATTGCCAATGAAAATAATGAGCTGCTAAAAAATAGATATGTTTTAGTTTTAGGAGCTGGGAAAGAATATAGGTCGGGCAAACGACCTAATTACTTTTTTAATGGAAGAGTGGTTGCTGTTACTGCCCTAAGAAATAAGTTACCAAATTGTAAAATAATTATTAGCGGAATTGCAGATGGAAATCACTACGACGAAGCCAACGATTTAAAAAACGAGTTAATGGCCAAAGGAATACAAGACACCTTGATTTTTTTAGACTCCAAAAGTGAAGACACTTATGCATCCTTGAGAATGTTTAACAGAAATTATTTATACGAGCCTGTTATAATTGTAAGTCAAAAAGCACATCTTTGCAGAGCATTGTGGATGGCTCACCAAATGAATATCAACGCAATTGGATACGAAGCTGAAGGATGGCCGAATAGAGAACCGAAATGGTTTTTACTTCGTGAAATGGGAGCAAGATTAAAATCAACATTAGAAATATTCTTTTGAAATGAAAAACAGAATTACTGAATTATTCAATATTCAATATCCGATTATCCAGGCAGGAATGATCTGGTGTAGCGGATGGCGTTTAGCCGCAGCCGTTAGTAATGCCGGTGGATTAGGAATTATTGGTGCAGGATCTATGTACCCCGATGTACTGAGAGAGCATATTCAAAAATGTAAGGCCGCTACAAAAAACAATTTTGCTGTAAACCTTCCACTACTTTATCCAAATATCAATGAACACATTGCGATTATCATTGAAGAAAAAGTCCCGATTGTATTTACATCAGCTGGAAATCCAGCAACATGGACAAGCCATTTAAAATCACATGGAATTAAAGTCGTACATGTAATTGCCAATACTAAGTTTGCAATAAAAGCAGAAGCTGCAGGTGTTGATGCGATTGTTGCTGAAGGATTTGAAGCAGGTGGACATAATGGTCGCGAGGAAACAACCACTCTTTGTTTGATACCGCTTATTCGTGATGCCGTTAAATTACCATTGATTGCTGCAGGAGGTATTGCAGACGGAAGAGCCATGCTTGCATGCTTTGCATTAGGCGCTGAAGGAGTACAAGTAGGGACCAGGTTTGTGGCAAGTGAAGAATCTTCTGCCAACGAAGCTTTCAAAAACAGGGTTATATCTATGAACGAAGGTGATACTGCATTAGCACTTAAAAGTCTTACACCCGTTCGATTAATCAAAAATGAATTTTATCAAAAAATTGATACAGCTACGCAGCGAGGTGCGAGTATTGAAGAGTTAAAAGAAATATTAGGAAGAGCCAGAGCTAAAAAAGGAATGTTTGAGGGAGATATGATTGAAGGTGAATTAGAAATTGGACAGGTAGCAGCAAATTTTAAAGAAATAAAACCAGCTTCGAATATTCTGAAAGAAATATGGAAAGAGTTTGTTAACGAAAAGAAAAAACTACAAGAAATAAGCATCGATTAATTATGATACATTTTGAAAAATTTGAATTGTCAAATGGGTTGACAGTAATTGTTCATGAAGACAAAAGTACTCCTCTTGTTGCGATGAATATTTTGTATAAAGTGGGGGCACGTGATGAAGATCCTGAACAAACAGGCTTTGCTCATTTATTCGAGCATTTGATGTTTGGTGGCTCTATTAACATTCCGAGTTATGATGAGCCATTACAGAAAGCAGGCGGAGAAAACAACGCATTTACTAATAACGATTTTACTAATTACTATTTAACTATTCCTGCAGCTAATCTTGAAACAGGATTCTGGTTAGAGTCTGATAGAATGTTAAGCCTTGCATTCACAGAAAAAAGCTTAGAAGTGCAACGTAATGTTGTTGTTGAAGAATTCCGTCAGCGTTATTTAAATCAGCCTTATGGTGATGCATGGTTAAAGCTAAGACCATTGGCTTATAAAGTTCATCCGTATCAATGGGCAACAATTGGTAAAGAAGTTTCACATATTGAAAATGCTACACTAAAAGATGTAAAGAACTTCTTTAAAAAATGGTATGCTCCTAACAATGCGATTTTAACGCTCGCTGGAAACTGTTCTGTTGAAACGGCTAAAAAACTTTGTAAAAAATGGTTTGAGCCTATTCCTGCTGTTAATTTAACAGAAAGAAATCTTCCAAAAGAACCCAAACAAACAGAGATGCGTCGCTTAGAGGTAAAAGCGGATGTCCCATCTAATCAATTATACCTTGCGTTTCATTGTTGTTCACGTTATGATAAAGATTTTTACGCTACCGATTTGCTAAGCGATGTTTTATCGAGAGGAAAATCATCAAGACTTTATCAAAAATTAGTAAAAGACAAAAAGCTTTTTACCGATATTGGCGCTTATATGCTAGGCGATTTAGATGAAAGTTTAATTCTGATTGAGGGCAAAGTAAGTGATGACGTTAATCCATCAGATGCTGAAGAAGCTGTATTCGAAGTGATTGAAGAACTAAAAAAAGGCATTTCCGATAAAGAGCTTGATAAAATTAAAAACAAGGCCTACTCCACCCTTTTATTTTCAGAAATGAGCATTGCTAATAAAGCGTTGAATCTCGCATACTATGAAATGCTAGGCGATGCTGAAATCGCCAACCAGCAAGAAACAATATATAATTCGATAAAATCTTCCGATATTTTAAATATTGCAAACAGTATTTTAACAAAAGAAAACTGTTCCGTACTAACCTATTTATCAAATCATCATGCCTAACAGAAATAACGCTCCAGACTTAACTATACCAGATAGTTTATTAATACCAGAGGCTATAACTAGTCAATTAAAGAATGGCACACCCTACATCACCATCAACTCAGGAACGCAAGAGGTAATTAAAATTGATCTGATTTTTGAAGCTGGCTCTGTATATAGTTCACATCCAATTATTGCTAATACTTGTAGCCGACTTATTGAAGAAGGAAGTGGAAATTATTCATCAGCTGAAATAGCAGAAATGCTTGATCAATATGGGGCATACTTTGTTACTGAATCAGGGAATGAATTCGCCACCATATCATTCTACACTACAGGAAAGTTTATTCATCAAACCTTACCGGTTTTAAAAACAATTCTTACTGAGCCGACCTTTGCATCCGAAGAAATTGAAACCTATAAAATGCAAGGAAAACAACGACTTGCCATCAATCTTAATAAGGTAGATTTTTTAGCGAGAAGAAATTTCCTAAATACTATTTATGGCGACAATCATCCAATAGGCATCATGTCGAAGATGGAGGATTTTGACATACTCAGCAAAGAAAAATTGCTGGAGTTTTACCATAACAACTATCGAAATAAATTAAGATCTGTTTTTGTTGGAGGAAAACTTTCATCAGAACATGAATCAGCTATCAAAAACCTGATTGAAGAGTTGAATTTTAATCATTCAAATACAAACACTTCTTCTGAAATTAAATTATTAAATCCAAAAACAACTTATATTAATAAAAAAGATAGTATTCAGGCGGCCATCAGAATTGGTAAAAAAATGTTTAATCGTAAACATGATGACTATTATGACTTCACCATTTTGAATACCATTTTGGGCGGTTATTTTGGATCGCGACTAATGTCTAATATCCGAGAAGACAAAGGATTTACTTATGGAATTGGATCGGGTCTAGCAACCGATATAAACGATGGCTACTTTTTCATAACTACAGAAGTTGGTGCAAACGTCGTAAATGACGCATTAAAAGAGATTTATTTTGAAGTTGAGCGACTCCAAAACGAACTTGTTCCCGATGAGGAATTAACGCTGGTAAAAAACTATCTGTTTGGAAGTTTTCAACGTAGTATTGACGGCGTTTTTGCGCTAACAGATAGACACAAAACACTACATTTGAATAATTTAACAGCCGAACACTATTTAAAGTATATTAGTCGTTTAAAAAGTATTACTTCTGAAGATCTTCGCAGGTGTGCTCAAAAACACCTAGAAAAAGCCTCGTTTAGCGAGGTGGTTGTTGGGCCTTAACCTATTTGTTTTTTAAAACTTTTTCTTTAAATTTGGCTACACGCAATTGACCAAAACCAATAGTACCAAATTTACTATGAAAAAATTATTGAGTATTCTTTTACTCCTGCTATGTTTAGGCATAGTTGACTCGTATGGCTCTCACTTAATGGGGGGTGAAGTTACATGGGTTTGTAAAAAATCAGGACCAAATGTTGGAAGATTTAAATTTACCGTTAAACTCTACAGAGATTGTAATGGTATTCCTGCTCCTGGAGCAGTAAACTTACTAACCAACGCGCCAGGTTGGGCTGGCGGAATAAACTGTACGCAGATTTCAACGTTAGACCTTTCACCTGTAGGCACCGCGGGACAATCAATTCCTTGTCCAACATGCGTAACTCCGGGAGGACAGTTAAATGCTGTTTTGGAGTGTATTTACGAGTCAGGTTGGATAACAATTAATGGAACACCACCTGCGACTGGATGGTATTTTTATTATAATGATTGTTGTAGAAATACTGGAGTAACAAACCTTGGTGCTAGTGGTGGTGGAAACTTTACCTTGAGAGCAGTAATGTTTCCATATAACGCAACTAATACAAATCCTTGTTATGACTCTTCACCTCGCTTTGCTGAGCGTCCACAGTTAGCTACAATGGTTGGTAATGTTACAACTTATTCTTCTAATGCCGTTGACGAAGAAAGTGATTCATTGTATTACGAGTGGGGCCGTCCATTGGATGGAACAAATTACCCAGGAACAAACTATCCATTCGCTGCTGGCTATGCGTTTAATAACCCTTTGCCTAGCCCAACACCACCGCAGAATGCAAACAATCAGGCTGCTATTCTGGATCCAAATTCTGGGATTGTATCTTTCTTATCTTTTAATACCGGATCATTTGTAACTGTAACGAAAGTATCCGCTTACAGATGCGGAATCAAAATCGCAGAGGTATATCGTGAAATTCAAATTACGTTAATTGCCAATAGAACGGTTGCTTATACCAACGGAACTACTGGCTTGAATACACCACCTGATGTTGATACCACCATCATTTTTACCTATGGCTTCCAACAAGGAGGGATTAACCAATATGTGGATACTGTTTATGCAGGAGATACCGTCTACACTACAATACAGGCGACCGATTTCGAGTTCGTAGGAAATACTGCTGCTTCCTTGCCACAAAGCGTTTCTTTTGATGTTACTGGTATACAGCTTGACACATCCGAGGCCGCCAATACAGGTAGATGTCCATTTCCACCTTGTGCTTATCTAACAAATGTTTCTGGAGTCGGTACTACAGTCCCCACAGGTTTTGGATTATTTAACAACTCAATTAATTTTAATTGGATAACAGATTGTAATCATCTTGCAAAAACAGTTGGGTGCGTCCGGCTTTCCAACACTTACAATTTCGTAGTAAAGGCTTTCGATAGTTTCTGTCCTTCACCTGCGGTTAACTTCTTTACACTCTCAATTGTCGTGCTTGCTCCACCAGAAATGAAAGCATCTACGTTGTATTGTGCGGATGTTCTGCCTAGCGGAAAAGTTACGCTCTCGTGGGATATTCCACCCGATACTGGACTACAAGATACTGTCAAATATTTCAGACGTCATTACATCTATCGCGCCATTGGTGCAGGTCCGTTTGCTTTAGTAGATAGTGATAGTGTTGTAACTAACTTAACATGGACGGATAACAACGTGAATGCAAATACGGGTTCCGTAAGATATTACCTCGAAACAAAGTCGGGCTGTGATTTATTACCAAGACCAGAAACGGATACGCTATCTACCATGTATTTGCAGGTTTCTCAAGTAGGAACAAATGCAAGTCTTTCGTGGAATCCGCTATTAACACCAAATAATCCGATTGGTTCGCACCCTCGTTACTATGTTTACAAGGAGCAACCGGCAGGCTCAGGAAATTTTAACTTGATTGATTCTACATCAAATACTTCTTATTTAGACCCTATAACTGTTTGTAACGATTCGATTAATTATTATATCAGGCTTCACAATGATTTAAGAAATTGTGATTCGAGATCGAATATAAACGGAGCTCGATTAACAGCTGCAGCTCCAACAATTAATCCTCCTTCATTAAGATGTGTTAGCGTTTTACCGAATGAAGATATTCAATTAAGTTGGGTAGGTACACCAGATACTGCAGGCGCATTTGAATCTTATAAGATTTATCATTCTTTAGCGAAAGCAGGTCCATATACACAGATTGGCACAATTACAAACTACGCGTTAAATACTTATACGCATGTTGGGGCTCAAGGGAATGCTCAACCACACTTTTATTACATTACAACTAAAGCAGGATGTGATATTACCACTACTTTCGACTCTCCCACGACTACTGATACCTTATCATCTATTAAGTTAAATCTTAATAATGCTACAGTTGGATTTGCTGATTTATCTTGGAATGCCTTACGTGTGCCATTGCCTGCCACAAGCAGCGGACAATATAAAGTTTATCGAAGAGTAGTTCCTAGTTTACCTTGGGTTTTGCGAGGAACAACTGCTGCCCTAACTTTTAGAGATACCATCACATTATGTGATACAACCATTCAATATAAAGTTGAAATTGCCGATGCTTCTGGATGTATTTCTACATCGTCAGATTCTGCTGCGCAATTCACTTCTGTAGGTGATATTCTTGACAATCCGGAACTTCGCTGTTTAGCAGTTCAACCTAACGGAGATGTACAGTTGACATGGATTGCACCTTCTGATCCGGATAATTTCTTCTCTAAGTATGAAATTTATTCTGCCTCGGCATTAGCAGGTCCGTATACGTTAGTTGGTAATGTAACTAGTTATGCAACAACATCATGGTTACACGTTGGTGCTAATGCAAATGCAGGTTCTAAATACTACTATTTAAAAACCCTGTCAGGATGCTCTGGTTTAGCGGACAATGGTAGCACAGGAGATACATTAGCTTCTATTTACCTATCAGTAAGCAATGCGACATTGGGTAGTGCTATTCTTAATTGGAATGCTATGAGCAATCCGTTGTTAGCTTCATCCAGTGGAACATATATTATAAAAAGAAGAACTACAGGTATTGGGATTTACACTCAAATAGGTACTACCAGTAATCTTAATTACACCGATAACATAACTAATTGTAACGTACCATACGAGTATATTATCGAGATTGCAGATAACGCACCATGCACATCTGTTTCTTCAGCAGCTAATGGCGTATTTACTTATTTAGGAAATGTTGTTACAAATCCTGATTTAAGGTGTGTAAGTGTTCAAACAAACGGACAAATTCAGTTAAGCTTTATCCCACCTCCTGGATCAAGTGCAAACTTTAATGAGTTTGAAATCTGGAGAGATAACGGGACTGGATTTACGAAATTAGATTCTGTTTCTAACTTTGTCGCTACCACATATTTGGATATAACAGCTAATGGAAACAGTCAATCTTATAGCTATTACTTATTATCTCAATCTGGTTGTACTGGACAAGTAAATAGTGCATCAAATTCGCAAACATTAAGCTCTATTTATTTAATTGCAACACCTGCATTAGGATTTGCAAATTTGAGCTGGAGTCCATTAGCCAATCCTATTCCTGCTACATCAACAACCGGACAATATGATGTTTGGTCATCATACAATGCCACGGGTACATTACAATTTTATGGAGACACTAATAAGTTGGTGTACACTCAGCCGATTAATAATTGTGATACTACTCTTCAGCATCAAATCAAGCTAGCAGACAATAGCGGATGTATCTCAACATCTAACATCGATACTAATTTATATACTTATACTGGTAACATCATTACTAACCCTGATTTACGTTGTTTAAGTGTTCAGGCAAATGGTCAGATCCAATTGAGCTTTATCCCTCCGTCTGGATCAAACACAAACTTTAATGAGTATGAGATTTGGAGAGATAACGGTGCAGGCTTTACGAAATTAGATTCTATTTCAAGTTTTGGTGCCAACACTTACATGGATATTACTGCTAATGGAAATAGCCAACCATATAGTTATTACATGCTAACGCAATCAGGTTGTTCAGGTCAGATTAATAGTACGACCAATTC
Source organism: Bacteroidota bacterium (assembly GCA_046303115.1). Taxonomy (GTDB): domain Bacteria; phylum Bacteroidota; class Bacteroidia; order AKYH767-A; family OLB10; genus CAINEC01. Next base: position 14,301 of record JBKCGZ010000194.1, read on the forward strand.
TCAAACACTAAGTTCAATTTATTTGACATCAACACCTGCATTGGGCGCCGCTAATTTGAATTGGACTGCTCTAGCTAATCCGATTCCTGCAACAGCAACATCTGGTCAATACGATGTTTGGTCATCTTACAATGCTACTGGAACATTACAGCTTTATGGCGATACAAACAAGTTAGTGTATAGCCAGCCAGTTAATGATTGTGACACTACACTTCGTCATCAGATTAAATTGATTGATAATAGCGGTTGTATATCGACATCTAATATTGACACTAACTTATACACTTATCTGGGTAATGTAATCAATAACCCTGACTTACGTTGTTTAAGTGTACAGCCTAATGGACAAATCCAATTAAGCTTCATTCCTCCTGTAGGATTAAGTACCAACTTTAATGAGTTTGAAATCTGGAGAGATAACGGTGCTGGATTTACGAAGTTAGATTCCGTTTCCAACTTTGCAGCTACAACCTATGTTGATGCTACAGCAAATGGGAACAATCAATCATACAGTTACTATATGCTTACACAGTCTGGTTGTTCTGGACAAGTAAATAGCGCGACTAATTCGCAATCGTTAAGTTCTATTTACTTAACAACATCTCCTGTATTAGGAACTGCTAACTTAAATTGGACAGCATTAGCTAATCCGATTCCAGGTACAGCCACTAGTGGGCAGTATGATGTTTGGTCTTCATATAATATAACAGGAAACCTACAATTGTATGGTGATACTAATAAATTAGTTTATAGTCAGCCTATCAATAATTGCGATACAACAATTCATTATCAGATTAAATTAGCTGATAATAGTGGTTGTGTTTCTACATCTAATATTGATACCAACCTATTTACTTATATTGGAAATATTATCGATAATCCTTCTTTACATTGTGTTAGTGTTATCTCTCCGGGTGGTCAGACACAATTAACATGGGCTAATCCAACACCATCATCATGGGTTAACTATAATCAATATAATATTTACAGAAATACTGGAGCAGGATTTACATTAATTGATTCAGTGCAAAACAATGCAACTACTACTTACACAGATAACACCGCAAACGGATACAATGGTTCAGTGAGTTATTACCTTGTTACAAAAGCAGGATGTTCTGGACAAGTTGATAATGGCACATTAGGAAATACTATCAGTTCAATTTATTTACAAGTTGCAGGAGCAAACACCACCACAGCAACTTTAAATTGGAATGCACCTTCTACTCCGTTGTTACCAAGCACGAATAACAACTATAAAGTAGAAAGAGAGCAACCTGCCGGAAGTGGAACTTGGACTGTTGCTGGTAATGTAACTGCGACCACTTTTACAGAACAATTAACATTATGTATTGATTCGGTAAATTATAGAGTAAGTATTCAAGACGTTTTATGTACATCTATGTCAAACTATGATGGAGAAACATTTGTTGATCACACTGTACCTAAATCGCCGGAATTACGATGTGCTTCTGTTTTACCTAGTGGTGATGTTACTTTAACATGGATTGCACCTGTTGATACAGGAATGCGTTTTGGAAATTATCAGATTTATTCATCTGCTAATCCAAACGGACCATTTGCTAAAATTCAGACCATTAATAATTACAATACGTTAACATATACTCACGTAGGTGCAAATGCTCAAAATAATAGCATTTACTATTACATCACTACTCAAACTGCATGTGGTGGAGAAATATCACCAGTTACAGATACATTAAGAACAATTCGAGTAAATGTGATTAATAACAACGGAGTAGCTATTATCCGTTGGAATCCACTGCATGATCCAGAGTTAGCAACAGCAACTTTAACATACGATGTATACAAAGAATATCCAATAGGCACTTGGACAAAAATCGGAACTACAATAGCTCCAGATTATGACTGGTCGGATACAATTAATGTTTGTTCGGCAATCATCAATTATTATGTAAGTACTGGTGATCAATCTGGATGTATATCGAACTCTTCTATTGATGGAGATTTATTTAAAGACATTACAAAACCAAATGTTTCGGTAATGGATACCGTTAGTTTAAATACTCCAACTGGAACAACAGTAAACATCAGTTGGATTCCTAGCACATCTGGAGATGTTGAAGGTTATATCTTATATCACTTTAACGGTGCTAGTTGGGATTCAATTGGTGCTGTTACAGGTGCTAACGTTACAAGTTTCTCATTCGTGGATCCGACTGTTCAAAATGCACCTCAATTATATAGCATAGCAGCATATGATAGCTGTGGTAATCGTAGTAGCATTGGACTTTCTCAGAACACAATGTTCCTGAAAGCAAAGTTAGATGTATGTAAATATGCGATCGATTTACAGTGGAATCCCTTTATCAACATGCCAGGTGGAGTTGCGGGTTACAACGTTTATGTAACTGAAAATGGAGGCCCTATTACATTGTTAGCAACTGTCCCTTCTACTAACATAACTTACAGTCATAATACTTTAACCAACGGGTCGATTTACAACTATTATATCCAAGCGATTGGAAATGACAATACAAAAACAGCAATATCAACTCAAGCAAGTGATACAGCAAACTTATTAGTATTACCAACATTTGGTTACCTAAGAAAAGCAACTGTAATTGACTTAAGAAGAGTTATCGTAACTGCTTATGTTGATACATTAAATCAACCAGATGTCAGTAAGTATAAACTACAGCGTGCGTTTGATAAAACAGGTCCTTTCTCTACTGTTGCGGTACAATCCTATGCTGGATTGCCTGATTTAACATTCTCAGACTTTACCGCAAGAACTAATCAATACAGCTATTATTATAGAATCATTACTGTCGATTCATGTGGTAACGAGGTACTAATTAGTAATCTTGGAAGAACTATATTATTAAGTGGTTTAGCAGAAAAAAATCTTACTAACAATCTAAAGTACAACGATTACGAAGAATGGTTAGGTGGCGTTAGCAATTATGCAATATTTAGAAAAGTTGATGATACTTGGCAGCCTGCCCCTTGCGCGATTTTACCGTTTGGTCAGGAAGCTTACCTAGATGATGTTTCATCGCTATACCAAACAACTGGTCGCTTCTGTTATCGCGTTGAAGCTTACGAAGCTGGCGGAAACATCTATGGCTTTACAGATACAAGCTCATCCAATGAAATTTGTTTAATTCAAGAACCTAAGGTTTACATCCCTTCTGGATTTACTCCTGGTGGAAAGAATAGTTTATTTAAGCCTAGTTTCATTTATGTAGATGCAAAAAATTATTTCTTCATTGTATTTAATCGATGGGGACAAAAGGTATTCGAGACCAACAATCCTGAAGAGGGTTGGGACGGGACGTTCGATGGAACGCTCGCTCCTGAGGGCACTTATGTGTACAACGTTCGTATTTTCGGAACGAACGGTCAGGAGATCGAAAAGAACGGGTCTGTAACTCTGTTACGGTAATTTCCGGTCAATGCGTGTAAAAAGGTCACCTCCCCAAGGTGGCCTTTTTTTATTATCTTTGACCGCCAATAAACCCTTGCAATTCTTTATGAAAAAGAACAATCCTAAATTTATTGGCGAAGGCCTTACCTACGATGATGTTTTATTAGTGCCGGCCTACTCGGAAGTGATGCCGAGAGATACGAATACCACTAGCCTTTTTACTCGTAAAATCCCAATTAACATCCCAATTATTTCGGCAGCAATGGATACTGTTACTGAATCTGCGATGGCGATTGCTATGGCACAAGAAGGTGGTATTGGCGTTTTACATAAAAACATGTCGATTGAACAGCAAGCGGCTGAAGTTCGTAAGGTTAAAAGAAGCGAAAGCGGGATGATTCAAGATCCAGTTACATTGGAAGAAAATGCAACTATCGGGGACGCTCTTAAAATAATGCGCGAAAATAAGATTGGTGGAATTCCAATCATCAACAAGCAAAATAAATTAGTCGGCATTTTAACTAACCGCGATTTACGTTTTGAGAAAGACGCAAAAAAGAAAGTGAGTCAAGTGATGACCGCTGAAAATTTGATTGTTGCCAAAGGCGCTACTTCACTTCAAAAAGCAGAGCTGATTTTACAAGAACATAAGATTGAAAAATTACCGGTAGTTGATAAGACAGGGAAATTGATTGGGCTTATTACCTACAAAGACATCATAAAATTTAAGTCAAGACCTAATTCCTGCAAAGATGAATTCGGGCGATTAAGAGTTGCAGCCGCAGTTGGAGTAACGGGAGATACATTGGATCGCGTAACAGCATTAAAAGATGCTGGGGTTGATGCCATTGTTATTGATACAGCACACGGTCATTCGAAAGGAGTATTAGAAACTTTGAAAAAAGTTAAAAAGACATTCCCGGGACTACAATGCGTAGTTGGAAATATTGCTACTGCTGATGCAGCTTTAGCACTTGTAAAAGCAGGTGCAGATGCGGTTAAAGTTGGCATTGGACCCGGTTCTATTTGTACAACTCGTGTTATTGCTGGTGTGGGCGTGCCTCAATTATGGGCGGTTCTCGAAGTTTCAAATGCATTAAAAGGTACAGGAGTTCCTGTTATTGCTGATGGTGGAATTCGTTTTACAGGTGACGTCCCTAAGGCATTAGCTGCCGGTGCATCAACGGTAATGGTTGGATCCTTATTAGCAGGAACAGAAGAATCGCCGGGTGAAACCATGATTTATGAAGGACGAAAGTTCAAAGTTTATAGAGGAATGGGCTCAATTGAAGCTATGAAACAAGGGAGCAAGGATAGATATTTTCAAGATGCTGAAGATGATATTAAAAAGCTGGTTCCGGAAGGTATTGTAGGTCGTGTACCTTATAAAGGAACCGTTGGAGAAGAAATCTATCAGTTAGTTGGTGGTTTAAAAGCTTCGATGGGATACTGCGGTGCAAAAGGAATAAAAGAATTACAGTCGGCACAGTTCATTAAAATCACTTCAAGTGGTATTAAAGAAAGTCATCCACACGATGTATCAATTATCCGCGAAGCACCAAATTATAGTCGTTGAAATCCGTTTAACATTTGATTAACAGTAGCGATTATTTTTCACTCTAATTTCATAAAATAAAATACTAATCTTGTCTCTAAAAGGCAATACTTGATTACATTTGTCCACTCGAAAAATTAATAATTTCATAGAATGAAAAAAGCGTTTGTATTACCAGTAATTTTAATTCCTCTATTTGCAAGTTTCAGCTCTCTTGCACAAGTTAATTCAGACTCAAAAGGATTTAAGCCTTCTCCATCTAACAAGTCAGCTGTAAAAGTCGGTAACCAGGCTGCACCAGTTGTTGCTCCAAAACCAGTTATAGATCCCATTTTACTGAATATTGGTGAGGAGCAAATTCCCCGATCTGAATTTGAACGAGTTTTTAAGAAGAATAATAAAGACTCTGTATTCACTGAAAAATCTGTTCGCGACTATTTGGATTTGTATGTGAACTATAAATTGAAAGTTAAAGAAGCAGAATCTTTAAAAATGGATACTAGCGAAAATTTTAAAACGGAATTAGCAGGTTATAGAAAACAATTAGCACAACCTTATTTAACAGATAAAAACGTTAGTGAACAATTAGTAAAAGAAGCCTATGACCGTTTGAAAAATGATGTGCGTGCAAGCCATATTTTGATTAAATGCAACAACGAATCATTACCCAAAGATACTGTTATCGCATACAATCGTGCTTTAAAAATTCGTGAAATGATTTTAAAAGGTGCTGAATTTGCAAAAGTGGCTCGTGACTCTAGTGAGGATCCATCAGCGAAAGATAATGGTGGTGATTTAGGATATTTTACGGGAATGCAAATGGTATATCCTTTTGAAACAGCAGCATACAACAATAAAATTGGGTCCTTATCAATGCCTGTAAGAACTAGATTCGGATATCATATCATAAAAACAATTGATATGCGTCCTGCACAAGGAGAAATACATGTTGCACATTTAATGGTTAGGATGCCAAAAGATGCAAATGACTCAATCATTAAAATTGCTGAATCAAAAATCAAGGAAGCACAAGCAATGTTAAACAGTGGAGCATCTTGGGATACAGTAGTAACAAAGTATAGCGAAGATAAGGCTTCTGCAAAAAAAGGTGGTGACCTGGCATGGTTTGGAACAGGTCGTATGGTACCAGAATTTGAAAAGGCGGCATTTGCTTTACAGAAAGATGGAGAAATTTCTTCAATCGTTAAAACAACTTACGGCTGGCATATCATCAAGCGTTTAGAAAAAAGAGGAATGCCAACTTTCGAAGAAAAGAAAGGAGAACTTCGTCAGATGATTATGCGTGATAGTAGAAATGAAACGAGCCGCTTGAGCATGGTTAATAAGATCAAAGCTGAATATCGTTTTAAAGAAGTTCCAAAATCAAAAGATGCATTCATCAACACCCTTGATACATCACTTGCTAGTGGCGAATGGGACTTGAAAAAAGCAGATAGTTTTAATGGATATCTTTTTTCTTTAACTGATTCAACAGGAACGGTTAAAAACTACTCGGTTCAAGACTTTGCAAAATATATTTCGACACATCAAACAAAAAGAGCAAGTAGTAGTCCTCAGGTAATTGGTTATAGTATGTACGACCAATGGATGCAAGAAGAAGTATTAGCATTTGAAGAAGTACGCTTAGATTACAAATATGTTGACTTCAAAAACTTGATGAAAGAATACCGTGATGGAATTTTATTATTCGACTTAACAGACAAGATGGTTTGGACAAAAGCTGTTAAGGATACAATTGGATTACAACAGTTCCATGAAAAAACTCAAAACAATTATATGTGGGGAGAGCGTTGCAGTGCAACAATTTTCCAATGCAATAACGAATCTACTGCTACTGATTTCAGAAAGCAATTAGTGAAAGGTAAAAAGTCGATGGATGACATTATGGCTGTTATCAACAAGAAGACGCCCAATGCTATCACAAAGAAAGATGGTAAATATGCTCACAGCGAAAGTGAATTAATTGAAAAAACAAAATGGGTAGAAGGAATTAGCAACCCAATTAATCTTTCTAATAACTGGTATATTGTTGATTTGAAAATTCTACCTCCTATGCCTAAATCATTAAATGAGGCTAAAGGATTAGTTACATCTGACTATCAATCGGCACTTGAAAAAGAATGGGTAGATGAATTGAAAGCAAAATATCCAGTGAAAGTTAACCAAGAAATCCTTCAAACGATCTGGTCTAAATAATGACATTTAACTTAAAATATACCGATCACTTTCTGAATAACCTAGTTGTTATTTGCGGAGTGGTCGGTATGTTTTTTTTAATGGCATGTAACAAAAGCAACAAAGCAACAACCGATAAAACAATTATCGCGAAAGCATACGATAATGAACTTTATCTTGAAGATATAAAGAAAAATATTCCAGCAGGAACTTCGAAAAAAGATAGTATCGCCATTCTCCAAAGCTACATTCAAAACTGGTTGCAGAAGCAGGTGATATTAAAATTAGCTGAGGACAATCTGGATGAAGAATTAAAAAATGTAGATGAGCAATTAGAAGAATATCGTAATTCATTAATGGCATACGCCTATGAGCGAGAGTATATCCGTGAAAAACTAGACACAACCATTTCATCCGAAGAAATTGAAAAATACTATAACGAACACCCTGAAAATTTTCAGCTAAAAGATAATATCGTTAAATGTATCTTCTTAAGAGTCCCTAAAAATGCTCCTAAAATTGATCGTTTACGAGTGCTTTATAAATCTGAAAAAGATAACGACAAACAACAGCTTCAGAATATTTGCTATCAATATGCAACCGACTACTACTTCAACGAAAATGAATGGCTACTGTTTGATGACTTACTTAAAAAAGCTCCAATTAGTGCTTACGATAAGGAGCAATATTTAAAAAACAACCGATTTATTGAAGTCACTGATTCAACTTCAATTTATTTTATTAATATTAAGGGATTCAAAATAAAAGAGAGCTTATCACCTTTGAATTTTGAAACTGATAACATTCGTAATTTGATAATTAATAAGCGCAAACTTGACCTGATTGCCAAAATGGAAAAAGACGCTTACAACAATGCTATAAAAGAAAAAGATGTCGAGATTTTATTACCTAAGAAATAAATTATTTTTATTACTGATTATACTTTTTACCAATCAATCTTTTTCTCAGACATCTGAAAATATTGTTGATCAGATTGTAGGTGTGGTTGGAAATAATATCGTTCTTAAATCAGAAGTTGAGTCCCAGTATGCCCAACTAATTGCACAGGGAACTCCGGATGCCATCGATTTAAAGTGTAGAATACTTGATCAACTTTTACTGAATAAACTATTACTACATCAAGCAAACATTGATAGCTTAAACGTTGAAGAATCACAGGTAAATCAAAAAATTGAAAGCAACCTCTCCTACTTCATTCAGCAAATTGGTTCGGTAGAAAAACTGGAACAATACTATGGTAAATCGATTGCAGAGTTAAAGGAAGAATTCAAACCTTTAATCAGAGAACAATTACTTGCGCAGCAAATGCAAAGCAAGGTAACCAAAGGTGTTAGCTCCTCACCTGCAGATGTTAGAACCTTTTTCAATAAAATTCCGAAAGACAGTTTGCCGTATGTAAATGCTGAATTAGAATATGCGCAAATAGTACATTATGTCCCTGTAAGTGATGAGCAGAAGAAAGAAGCAAAAGATAAATTAAAATCGATTCGCGATCGAATTATTAACGGAGAAGATTTTTCTACCCTAGCAGTTCTTTATTCTCAGGATATTGAAAGTGCGAAGCAAGGTGGAGAACTAGGATTTGTAAATCGTGGCGACCTTGTTCCAGAGTTTAGTGCTGCGGCTTTTAAACTTAAAAACAATGTTGAAATTTCAGAAATCATTGAATCGCCCTTCGGATATCATATAATTCAACTTATTGAAAGAAGAGGAGAAAAAATAAACGTTCGTCATATTCTTTTACGTGCTGTAACTCAAGCGGATGATTTAGTAACTGCTCAGTCTTTTTCAGATAGTATTGCTAATTTGATTCGATTAAATAAAATTTCATTTAATGAAGCAGCAGAAAAATTTTCTGATGATACAGAAACAAAATTGAGTGGTGGAATTGTAATTAATGCAGCAACAGGTTCTACTAAATTTGAGTCAGACCAAGTTGATCCTAACGTATTATTCTCAATTGATAAAATGGCTATTGGTGAAGTATCCTCAGCTACATTAATTACTACAAGAGACGGCAAACAAGCTTATCGTATCTTGAAATTAATGAATAGATCAGAACCGCATCAAATGAATCTTACCGATGATTATCCGAAATTGCAGGAGCTTACATTAAGTGAAAAACAAAATACGGCCTTGCAAAACTGGAAGAATAAAAAAGTAGCAACTACTTATGTTCGCATTGCAGAAGAATATCAAAATTGCGAAACATTAAAAGATTGGTCATTAAACACAGCAAAATAAAAAATTAAAATATGAAATCATTTTCTTCGGATGTTGAAGCAGTAGACGCATTACGTCTTTCCTACGCTGACTTAAGAGCTGAAATCGGGAAAGTTATTGTTGGACAAGATCAAGTTGTTCAGGATTCTTTGATCTCCATTTTCTGCAATGGTCACTGTTTACTAGTAGGTGTTCCTGGTTTAGCAAAAACATTATTGGTTAATACAATTGCAAGAGTATTAGGATTAAGCTATAATAGAATTCAGTTTACTCCTGACTTGATGCCAAGTGATATTATCGGAACAGAAATCTTAGATGAAAACAGACAATTCAAATTTGTTAAAGGTCCTTTGTTTTCGAATATCATTTTAGCAGATGAGATTAACCGTACTCCTCCTAAAACACAATCAGCTTTATTAGAAGCGATGCAGGAAAGAGCGGTAACGGCTGCGGGTAAACGTTATGAATTACCTTCTCCATTTTTTGTACTTGCTACACAGAACCCTATTGAACAAGAAGGAACTTACCCACTTCCAGAAGCGCAATTAGATCGTTTTATGTTTAATGTAACGTTAGACTACCCTACTCTTCAGGAAGAAATTATGGTTGTAAAAAATACAACGGGTAATTACAATCCTGAATTAAAAAACATCTTGACAGGAGAAGAAATTTTATACTATCAACAATTAATCAGAAGAATTCCTGTGCCTGATAATGTTTTAGAATTTGCAGTTAAGTTAACTGCTAAAACTCGTCCTAATACAGATATGGCTGCGAGCATTACCAACGAATATTTAAGTTGGGGAGCAGGACCAAGAGCTTCGCAGTTTTTAGTTGTAGGTGCTAAATGTCATGCAGTGTTAAATGGAAAATACTCTCCGGATATTGAAGATGTAAAAGCAATTGCACCAGCAATTTTACGTCACCGTATCGTTAAAAATTTCAAAGCAGAAGCAGAAGGTATTTCAGTAGAAGACATCATTCAGAATCTTCTTAAAGATTAATTTAAACAATCAGTAAAAATAGAGTTTCAGGTAATTAATATTTGAAATTGAAATACAATATTATTTTATAGTCACATGTCAAACACAACAGAAAAAGTAAAATTATTAATCATAGGTTCTGGTCCTGCTGGATATACTGCTGCTATTTACGCTGCTCGTGCTGATCTTAAACCAGTTTTATATCAAGGCTTACAGCCAGGAGGTCAATTAACGATTACAACTGAAGTTGAAAATTATCCAGGTTATCCTGTAGGAGTACAAGGTCCGGAAATGATGATGGATTTTGAAAAGCAAGCAAAGCGCTTTGGAGCTGATATTCGTTTTGGTTATGCAACATCGGTTGACTTTACAAGCAATCCTAAAAAAGTTGTTGTTGATGAAAAGCATACAATTGAAGCAGATGCAGTTATCATTGCTACTGGTGCAAGTGCTAAATGGCTTGGACTAGATTCGGAAAAAAGATTAAACGGATTTGGTGTGAGTGCATGTGCTGTATGTGATGGATTCTTTTTCAGAGGACAAGAAGTAGCAATTGTAGGTGCAGGCGATACAGCTGCTGAAGAAGCGTCTTATCTTGCTAAATTATGTAGTAAGGTGACCATGCTTGTTCGTAAAGGTGAAATGAGAGCAAGTAAGGCAATGATTCATCGTGTAGAGAATACCCCGAATATTGAAATTTTATATCATCACGAAACAGTTGAACTTTTAGGAGAGCAATCTGTGTCTGGTGTGAGAGTTAAAAACAATCAAACTGGAGAAGAAAAAGAAATTGCAATCACCGGATTTTTTGTTGCTATTGGACATGAACCTAATACGCAAATATTCAAAGGTGCATTAGACCTTGATTCTAACGGTTACATCGTAACGAAACCAGGAAGTACCTATACAACTGCAGAAGGAGTATTCGCTGCTGGCGACGTACAAGATCATGTTTATCGTCAGGCAGTAACTGCTGCAGGAAGTGGCTGTATGGCTGCATTAGATGCTGAAAGATGGCTCGCAGCTAAAGGAATTCATTAAAATTGAAAATGGTGAAAAGAGAAATTCTTTTTTCGTTTTTTTGTTGGTGTTGTTTTATGAGCAATGCGCAATCGCCTGTTGACTCAACTAAGCGTGTTCATTCGGTTAGAAAAGCAACTATATTATCTACCATTTTGCCTGGCGCAGGACAAGTGTACAACAGAAAATACTGGAAGGTTCCGTTGGTGTATGCGGCTTTAGGAGCTACTGCTTACTACATCAATTACAACAATAAAAATTACAAACAGTACAACGATGCCCTTATAAGAAGGTATGATTCCGATAATACGAATGAACTATTTACAGAGATCAGTAATGATAACCTGCGTATTTTAAGTGATGGCTATCGTCGTAATCGTGATTTATCTTTTGCAGCCGCAACCATAGTTTATGTATTGAATATTATCGATGCACATGTTGATGCGCATTTGTATACTTTCAATGTGAGTGATGATTTAACCCTAAAAGTGGAACCCGCATTTGTTCCATCGTTTGCAAACCGTCCTCCACATTCAGAATTAAAATTTACCTTAAAATTCTAATTGATGAAAATAGCTTTAATAGGGACAGGTAAAATGGGACAAGCTATTGAGCAGCTTGCTATCAATCGCGGACATGAAATTGTTTTAAAGCTTAATCATGAAAACATCTCAGAAGTAAATATCGAAGAACTTAAATCGGCTGATGTTGCAATTGAATTTACCAGACCAGATGCTGCAATAGGAAATTTAAACTTGTGTTTGGATGCAGGTATTCCTGTTGTATGTGGCACAACAGGATGGTATGATGAATTAAATCAAATCAAAGATTTATTTACAAACAAGAATGGAGCTTTAGTCTATGCAAGTAACTTTAGCGTAGGCGTGAACATGATGTTTGAACTTAACAGAATTTTAGCAAAGTGGATGCAATCTCATAATGAATATGGCGTTTCGCTATCTGAAATTCATCACACACATAAGCTAGATAAGCCAAGCGGTACGGCGGTAACGTTAGCAAATGGAATTATTGAAAACAATAACGAGTATTCAAATTGGACATTGGAACAAAATCAAACCCATTCCATTTATATTGATGCGAAACGTGAACCTGATGTGGTGGGAACGCATGATGTAAAATGGGAATCTGAGATTGATATCATCCAACTACATCATCATGCAAAGTCGCGAGACGGATTTGCACTCGGAGCAATTCATGCCGCTGAGTGGATTATTGGAAAGAAAGGAGTCTTTACTATGAAAGATATCCTTTTCGGCAGTAATCATTAAATAATTAATTTAGAACCGAAATAATTGAGATTATGAATTGGAAATTTTGGAAAAAAGATTCGAATAGCGGCCCCAAAAGTAAAACTAGAGAATGGGCTGATGCAATTGTATTTGCAGTTGTAGCGGCTACAATTATTAGAACATTTTTCTTTGAAGCTTTTACCATCCCTACTCCATCGATGGAAAAAACATTAATGGTGGGCGATTTCTTGTTCGTAAGCAAAATGCATTATGGAGCTAGAACTCCAATGACTCCAATCTCTTTTCCGTTCGTACATCAAGAACTTCCAATTATTGGAGGCAAGTCCTATTCAGAAGCTGTAAAATGGGGATATCACCGCTTACCAGGATTTTCAGAAATAAAACACAATGACATTGTCGTTTTCAATTATCCGATGGAAGATGAACGACCAATTGATAAGCAAACACATTATATCAAACGATGTGTTGGATTACCTGGAGATACCTTGCAAGTTATTAATCGCATTGTTTATTTGAATAGTCAAAAAAACATGATTCCGAAAGGAAGTCAACATACTTACCTGATTAAAACTACAGGCTACGGACTTGTTGACGATACCTGGAAGAAATTAGAGATTAGCGAATATCAGCCAATTGGTAATGGAGAATATCAGGCAATATTATCAGACGAAGCCGCAAAAGAGTTAAAGAAAATTTCATCTGTTAGTGCCGTTGAACCAATTATTCAACCGAAAGGGTTTTTCGAAGGACATATCTATCCATTCAATTCTTTTTACCCATGGAATACCGATAACTTCGGTCCTATTTACATTCCTAAAGCAGGTGCTACAATTAAATTAGACACGAATAATATTTCCATTTATCAGCGAGTGATTTTCGCATATGAGCATAATACCATTGAAGAGAGAAATGGTAAAATTTACATTAATGGTAAGGAAACTAACTCCTACACTTTTAAAATGAATTACTACTTTATGATGGGGGATAATCGCCATAATTCTGCTGATTCACGCTTTTGGGGATTTGTACCAGAAGATCATATAGTAGGAAAAGCTGTATTCATCTGGATGAGTATTGATGGTAATGCTACGAACTTGTTCAAGAAGATCAGATGGAGCCGTTTGTTTAATATCATTCATTGGAATAACGATTAATCCTTTGTCTGCTTTAGTTAGCACATCATACCTGCCGTCCATCGAGTACCTTAAATTGATAAGTACTTTTGATGAGGTTCTAATTGATAATTCAGATATCTGGAAGAAAAAGACTGTCCGTAACAGGTGCTATATTTTATCTCCGAATGGCGCTCAATGTTTGAGTGTACCAGTTAATGCAAAGCATAATAACTCACTTACCGCTGAAGTAAGGGTCGATTATAGTCAGCCTTGGATCCGAGTTCACAAAGGAGCATTAGAAGCTGCTTATAATACAGCTCCCTTTTTTGAGTTTATCAAAGATGATATCTGGGATATCTACGATCGTAAGCCGGAGTTATTGGTTGATTTAAATAGGGAATTCCTGGTGCTATTGCTGAAAAAAATGAAATTACCAACTAAAGTAACTACAGGACTTTCTATAGAAAACAACGAACGTGATTTTAGAAAACTTTCTGATAATCACGGATATGAGCCGCAACAACTACCTGTTGAATCTTTTAAAAACTATAACCAGGTTTTCAACTATAAACATCCGTTTGTCCTTAATTTGAGTGGGATTGACTTTTTAGCCAACATGGGGACATTTACAAGTGGTTGGTGATACACCATTTTTTGTTAGTTTTGTCCTTCAAAATATCCTTAACAAAGATTCAATATGTCGTTGCAAAAAATTACTGAATTATTAGGTCAGGATGCTGACTCTCTTTTAAACCACAGCTGTAATACAATTACCAAGGATCAGATTCACTTACCAGGAGCTGATTTTACTGATAGAATTTTCATCCCAAGTAACCGTAGCAATCAGGTTATTAGAAGTATCAATACACTTTACAACCACGGTCGCCTTGCAGGAACAGGCTACTTAAGTATCCTACCAGTAGATCAAGGTATTGAACACTCGGCAGGTGCATCATTCGCTCCTAACCCTATGTTCTTCGATCCAGAGAATATTGTAAAACTAGCTATTGAAGGAGGCTGTAATGCAGTTGCTTCTACCTATGGTGTTTTAGCTTCGGTATCTAGAAAATATGCTCATAAAATTCCTTTCATTGTTAAGATTAACCACAATGAATTTTTAAGCTACCCAAATAAGTTCGATCAAATCATGTTCGGATCAGTTGAGGAAGCTTGGAATATGGGTGCTGCTGCTGTTGGTGCTACCATTTACTTTGGTTCTGAAGAGTCATCTCGTCAGATAGTGGAAGTTGCACAGGCATTTGAGCGTGCTCACGAATTAGGTATGGCGACAATCCTTTGGTGCTATACTCGTAACAACGCATTCAAGAAAGATGGTGTTGACTATCATACTTCAGCGGATTTAACAGGACAAGCTAATCATTTAGGTGTTACTATTCAGGCTGACATTATCAAGCAAAAGCTTCCGACGAATAACGGTGGATATACAGCAGTTAATTTCGGTAAGACGCATAAGAAAGTTTATGATGAACTTACAACCAACCACCCAATTGATTTAGCTCGTTACCAGGTAGCAAATTGCTATATGGGTCGCATGGGCTTGATTAATTCAGGCGGAGAAAGTAAAGGTGCATCAGATATGGCTGAAGCGGTGACAACAGCAGTAATTAATAAACGTGCTGGCGGACAAGGATTGATTTCCGGAAGAAAGGCATTTCAAAAACCTTTCAACGAAGGAATTCAAATGCTAAATGCTATTCAGGATGTATACCTGACAAATGAAATTACTATTGCTTAATAAGAACTCTCAAATACTACTAAAATGAGTTGGTTTAATCGAATTAAGGAAGGGATTACTACTTCTACCAGTGAAAAGAAAGAAACACCTGAAGGATTATGGTATAAATGTCCCTCATGTAAGAACATTCAACCTTCACAGGAACATCAGAACAATATGTGGGTATGCTTGAAATGTGCCTACCACGAGCGTATCGGATCTGAAGAGTATTTCTCCATTTTGTTTGATGAAAACGAATTTGTGGAGTTCAATGCCAACATGACATCTGCGGATCCGCTTAACTTTTCTGATACTAAAAAATATGCAGACCGTTTAGTTGATAGCCAGAAAAAGACGGGGTTAAAAGACGCTGTTCGTACAGCTTCAGGTAAATGTGGTGGTTATCCACTAACAATTGCTTGTATGGATTTTAAATTTATTGGGGGGTCGATGGGATCAGTAATGGGAGAAAAGATTGCAAGAGCAATTGACTATTCTATTGAACACAATACACCGTTTTTAATGATTTCTAAATCTGGTGGAGCACGTATGATGGAAGCAGCGCTTTCATTAATGCAAATGGCTAAAACATCTGCTAAGCTTACCCGATTATCTGACGCTAAATTGCCTTATATCTCGTTTTTAACTGATCCAACAACAGGTGGAGTAACAGCCTCGTTTGCAATGCTTGGCGACTTAAATATTGCGGAGCCAGGAGCTTTAATTGGCTTTGCAGGTCCTCGTGTAGTTAAAGAAACAATTGGTAAAGATTTGCCAAAGGGATTTCAAACATCTGAATTCGTATTAGAACACGGCTTTTTGGATATGATTGTTCCTAGAACAGAGCTTAAAGATCGAATGACGCATATCTTAGGATATTTCGCACACTAATTCTTTAATTGGAAGCGTTACTCATTAAACAAACATAATGAGACGCTATTTGGTATTTTCAATCATCTTTTTTATTTTGTTTTCTGCATGCCAACCAACATGTCGGCATGTTCGAATGAAACGTAAGTCGGGAATTAAAAACACGCGGCTTGAAAAGGACATTATGCATCCTAAACGACATCGATAAGTACTTACATCCGTTTGTTACCGAATAATCGCTAAGTCTGACTATACTTTCGTTTTTCTAAATCTGAAAGTATGCATCCATCCGCCGATTCAAAACTCAAGTTCAACCGTGCTTCCAGGCAGTTTAATCGTTACCATCCCAAGTATTTACAGAAATCGGAAGAGAAAATAAAAGAGGCTGGCACCGTCCCATTATTGGAGTTCCTGGACTATCCTCCACTTTTCGATGAAGATTTAAGTATTAAAAGAAATCTCGAAAACCTAGAGGTTTTAAAGAAGCGCCTTAAGAACTTAAAAATACGCCTGAACCATCTTTATCAATACGAGGATATTTGCTATTACAAACTTTTAAGTGATCATATTGAATCAATTAAAGTAAAAGAAATCAAGTCAATAAGATATATACAAGAAATTGATTTTGAGGATATATTAACAAATAACCTAAACTATTTATTTAATACTTTAAATGCCTTTAACAAGATCTTTTTTGAAGCTCCATGGAGAAGGCTTTATCCGATTTTAAGTGAAAACTTAGTCATTAACGGCGTTTATTCAAGTTTAGAATTATGGGAAAATCTTGAGCTTGGGTTTAAATTGAAGCACGGAAACC